>CAYIQI010000152.1:0-1510 GCA_964365545.1 uncultured Candidatus Saccharibacteria bacterium | reverse complement strand
TCCCGCTGGAGTTTACCCTCGCGAAAGCGGGGGCGGGAATGACAGAAAACGGCTTGCTATCTCATTATTCACCAAACTCTATTATTCCAACCCGAGCAATGATAACAGCTCACCTGCCAGCCGTTCCCCGGCATGGCCATCGGCATGCGAAAACCACAGCGACCGCATCCGCTCACGCCCCGGCGCATCAAGCCCGGGATTACGGAAATAATCCTCTATCGCGGCAAGCAATTCCTCTTTGCTCTGCGCATACCGCACGCCGCCGATGGAAATTAATTTTTTGATGTGGGAACACCAAAAGCCCAGGATCGCGCCGCAAAAGCCACGCGGCGTCGGGTAGAGGTTGACGAGCACGGACGGCGTGTCGATCAGGGCCGCGTCCAGCGGGATGCTGGTAGGACCCGTGATTGCCATAGCGCAATGGAAGAGAGCATCAATCAGGCGCTGATCGTCTTCGGGCGTAATTTCTCGATCCGAAAACTTTGACTGCGCAAACGCCCTGCCCGGACGGTCATACCCCATCTGCGGGGGCTTGACGAAATTCACGAGACGCACGCCCTCATCCGGTGGAAACCGTACCAGCACCTGCTCGCCGGTCTGCGCCAGAATAGTCATGACATACTCGTCCACATCATTGTGCTTGAGCAGATGGTCGCCCACCGGCGCATAGAGGATGGTGCGCCGCGACGGGTCGAGCCCGAATTGAGAAAAAAATTTCTCCCGCGTCATTGAGGGTCCTACCCGATATCGATCATAATGCGGATTGCCGATTACTTTGATACGCTCGTCCGGATACCCGCAAAAATATATTACTTCTTCTTTCACCGCATCGGATCCGACCAGCATCATATCAGGAAACATACGAACCGCCCGCTGGGTCGGATTATCCCATGAGCGGATCATACCCGCGATCGGAATCCCGCGCTCCCGCGCGTCTTGCATCAAACTCACATCATTTTCATTCTGAACATCCGTGGAAAAAATGAGATCCGGCTGATAACGATCACACAGACGCGCAAAAAATCCCTTTGGCGAAAAATGATAATCAAACGCGCGGACGGCGCGTAGTACTACGCCCCATCGCCCCACAAACCCCGCTATCCTACTCACGAGATAATATGCATACTTTCCTTCGCACCAGTATTCGTAGCGTTTGCGTGCGACCGCCGTATCCGTATCAAAAAAGAACACGGCAAGTTTCTTCAAGAGCAGTCCGCGTGCCGTGGCAGACGCCTGATACGGCTTGATCCCCTCGATCACGACATTGCCGCCACCGAATTTCTCTCTGAAATATTCCGCCTTGTAATCCGGCGCCACGACGACGATACGCAGATCCTTGCGCGCCTTGAGGATGCGCAATGCGTCTGTCGCAAGGATGTTGCGCGAAATGTGCGGATGAAAACTCGCGATAAAAATCGTTTTCACGGGATTTTTGATACTAGACCTACTGATCAAATATTATTCTACTGCGATGTCCGGATTTCGGCTGCGACTTTGCAAAAATTATTCA
>CAYIQI010000151.1:0-1512 GCA_964365545.1 uncultured Candidatus Saccharibacteria bacterium | reverse complement strand
TCGCTCCGACGCAAGGTCGGAGCGAAATGCGTTCGGACTAATTCAAGAATACTGCACCAAAATATGAATATTCGCGTTATCTCCGTTGTTGTTATGGTATTTGGAGTAATGGGAGGAGTGGGAATAGCTTTATTCTGGTTGACAAAAACAAAAAGGAGTTGATAGAATAATCATATGGCCACGATCACAATCCCCAAAGAAATGATCCGCAAAAACGATGATTCGGTGCTGATTCCTCGCAAAGAATACGAGGCACTTTCGCACACACGATCCGCTCAAGAATCCCTGCGTGCTCATTTGCTCCGCAAATTTTCTGAAGTAACTCCTACGAAAGCAGAACTCCGCGCCTTGAAGCAAGGGCGAGAAGCGATGAAGCGCGGCGATTATATGACCTTAGAACAACTCCATCATGAATTGGATGCTCCGCGTCGACAAGCGCGTCGGAAAAAAGCTTAAGCATATGAAATACATCGTAACGGGCGGAGCGGGGTTTATTGGATCGCATATTGTGGATGCGCTTATTGCGCGCGGAGATGAGGTGCACATTATTGATAATTTTTTGACCGGCAAACGTGAGCGCGTCAATCCTCAGGCGATCCTTCATGAAGTAGACATCCGCGATTCTGAAAAATTGCCCGCAATTTTCCGCGGGTCTGCCGGTATTTTTCATACCGCGGCGCAACCGCGCATGCAGTATTCCATCGCCCAGCCGCGCCTCACCAATGACATTAATATTACCGGCACGCTTAATGTACTCTTAGCGGCGCGCGATGTTGGCGGGCCGAAAGTGGTATATTCCGCATCATCTTCCGCATACGGATCGGCGCACCCCATGCCATTACAGGAAGATATGCATCCGGGTCCGATTATTCCGTACGCCATTCAGAAACGTGTCGGCGAGCAGTATTGTCAAATGGTGAGCAGATTTTATGGACTTAAAACAGTTTGTCTGCGTTATTTTAATGTATATGGACCGCGGCAAACCACGGATACCGATGGGCCATACGCGACCGTGATCGGTATTTTTTTAGGGCAGAGAGAAAAAAATCAACCAATGACGATCGTGTCCGACGGCACTCAACGACGCGACTATACGCATGTGCGCGATGTGGCGCGCGCTAATCTTTTGGCGATGACATCTCCCCATGTGGGCGCGGGCGAAATCGTCAACATTGGCACCAGCACAAATTATAGCGTGCTTGAGATAACTCAACTGATCGGCGGCCCCACGGTTTTTATTGCGCCCCGACAAGGCGAAGTGGATGAAACTCTCGCCGACAATCGCCGCGCAAAAGAATTCCTCGGCTGGGAGCCGCAGATTTCATTTGAAGAGGGAATTGGTGAGTTGAAGCGGTTGCATGGATTATCATAATTTTTGAAATAGTATCATTTAGTATCATTTACATAAGTTCGAAAATATCCGTATAAGCTTAGAAACGTATTGCATTTTTTCGGTGATCAAGTAGAGTGGAGGGAAAGCTACTTTAATTTATTTTGAGAAGGAGGATTGTG
>CAYIQI010000150.1:0-1520 GCA_964365545.1 uncultured Candidatus Saccharibacteria bacterium | reverse complement strand
TCCTCGCGCTTCGTTGTTTTCGCTCGAAAAATCATAATTTCGCTACGAAAATTATTACGCAGTAGGTCTACTGAAAAGCATGCCGCAGCCATTTATTTTGACTGTTTTGGACGGGTTCGGGGTGTCGGCGGAACACGCGGGCAATCCGGTTGCCGAGGCGCGGACTCCGGTGCTGGATGAGCTTGCGCGCCGGTCTCCTTTTACGACTCTGCAGGCGTCCGGTGTTGCCGTAGGTCTTCCCTGGGGGGAGCCGGGTAATTCCGAGGTCGGGCATCTTACCATGGGTGCTGGCCGCGTGGTCTATCATCACCTGCCACGGATTATCAACGCGATCGCCGACGGATCGTTTTTTGAAAACCCTGTTTTGAAAAACGCGGCGGCGCACCTTGGCGCCCGCAACGGACGGCTCCATATCGCGGGGCTGGTGTCCTCCGGATCGGTCCATAGTTATTATGACCACCTGATTGCCCTGCTGGAATTTGCCAAGCGCGAGGGGATTGCGGAGGTGCTGGTCCATGCGTTTACCGATGGCAAAGACGCGTCGATCAAGGACGGCGCCGGATTTTTGAAGGCGTTGGAGGAGCGGATGGCGCAGGAGTTTCCGCAGGCGCGCCTTGCATCGGTGATGGGGCGTTTTTTCGCTATGGATAGGGATGATAAGTGGGATCGTGTACAATCCGCGTATGGACTCATGGCGCAGGGTACCGGCGAGGCGATCGCTTCAGTCCCCGCATATCTTACCGCTCGTTACGAGCAGGGCGAGACGGATGAGTTTATCGCGCCCGCTGCGGTAATTATTAATAATCAGTTATCAGCCGTTCGCAACGGAGACGCGCTCGTATTTTTTAATTTTCGCGAGGACTCCATGCGCGAGATTACGCGCGCATTCATGGAGGACGATTTCGATAAGTTCCCGCGTGAGAAACTGCCGGATGTTTTTGTTGCGACCATGACCGAATATGAAAAAGGATTGCCCGGCGTTGCCGCCCTGTTCCCGGCGCTTGGGATCGTACATCCCTTTGGCGCTGTGGTGAGCGATGCGGGATTGCGCCAGCTGCGGATTGCCGAGACCGAAAAATATGCCCATGTCACTTATTTTTTCAACGGCGGAGACGAGCGCCCGTTTGCCGGAGAGGATCGTCTGCTTATGCCGTCCCTTGCAGTCGCGCATTTTGATGAGGCACCCCAGATGCGCGCCAAAGACATTGCGACAAAAATAATTGAGAATATGGATCAGTATCAAGTTATCGTTGCCAATTTTGCCAATGCGGACATGATCGGGCACTCCGGCAATTTTACCGCCGCGGTGCTGGCGGTGGAGGCGCTTGACGAGGCATTGGGGATGCTGGTGAGCGCGGTGATGAATAAAAAGGGGACGATGATCGTTACCGCGGATCACGGCAATGTGGAACGCAAGCGCGATGCCGTGAGCGGCGAGCGCCTGACGCGCCATTCCATCAACCCCGTGCCGTTTTTTATCATCGCGGAACAATTCAGAAAAAAAACCGCGCGCTCGGACG
>CAYIQI010000149.1:0-1527 GCA_964365545.1 uncultured Candidatus Saccharibacteria bacterium | reverse complement strand
GCGACCGCCACCCGTTCTTCGGCGACAATTTCCTCAAACCGCGCGCGATGTTTTTTGGGAAATATGCGGATTTCAAACGCGGTTTTAGAAGCATAGGGCGCGAGCACGACACAATGGTCATTCTCGTAAATCACCCGCGCGGCCGCCTCCAATTCATACCCCGCAATCGCGCAATGCGCGCAGGCGCGATGCGCGGCAAAATATTCCGCCGAGCCGCGAATACTGCGCGCGACATCGGGCGGAACCACCGGCAGGGCAATCATTTGGGAATGGGGGTGAGAAAGAGACGCCCCGGCGTTCTTGCCGTGATTATGGAAAATAGAAATATATTTGACGCACGCGTCTTGACGCATAGAAAGCGCGCGTTCTTGATATACGCGAATTATTTGCACGACTTCCTCATGGGTCATCTCGGCGATGGAACGGACATGATCCCGCGTGACAATGACTTCATGGAATCCCACTCCCGGAGTCCATTGGTAAGGGCCGACGCGGGAGAAAACCGCGCATTTGCCTTTTCCAAAGGCGGGATATTTATTGGGAATTGCCTGCACCCGCCACGATGCATCGTCCGCCGCGCTCCCGTCGCGAGCGTAAGCCAGCAGCGCATCGCCGCGCAACGTTTCAAACGGGCAAGATGATTTGGGCTGGTTGAATCGCGGGCGCTCTGCCGCAACGAATGCGTGCGGGCGCCGTGCCCGGGCGGTTGCAATCGCGACCCAATCGCCGGAAACAATATCCTGGCGCAATTCTGACGGCGCTATGGATTTTCTGCTCGCCATGGCTGATAATAACTGATTGCCAATAATTGATTATGACACCCCGCCTCGCTGATACGCGCCGCGCATGCGATTCCATCGCACGACCGCAAGCTCCACGAGCGTTGTCCCATACGCGCCGATCCCGACTTTTGAATCCGGCGGATTTATCCAGCGCACCGGCATCTCACGGATCTTGAACCCGCCGAGTTTTGCAATCGCAAGAATCTCAAAATCAAACCCCCATCCCGTGAGAGTCTGCCGGGGGAAAATATATGCGGCCGCAGGCGCGGTGAACGCTTTGAACCCGCGCTGGGAATCATGGATTTCCCAGATGCCCGCGCCGATCCGTATCACATATTTTGACCATTTGCCGAGCATGCGCCGATACCATTGCGCCTGTTCTTCTATCGCCGCGCCCGCAACCTCAATGGATCCGATCACGACATCCGCACATCCGCCGCCTCGAGATTCTTTGGCGCAGAGCAACGGCAAAAATGTATCAAACTGCTCCGGCGATACCGAATTGTCCGCATCCGAAAAAATTTTTATTTCGCCCATCGCCGCGCGCATGCCCTCCCGCACCGCCCACCCCTTACCTTTATTTTCAAGATTCAAGAGGCGTAATGCCGAAAATTCTCTTTGGAGATTTCTGACGATATCCGCCGTGCGATCGCGCGATGCGGAGTTGGATACGACAATCTCATAGCCGCCCAAAAAATTCTTGGCGCGCAGATACGCGTCAACCTCACGGATTGTTTTGTCTATC
>CAYIQI010000148.1:0-1637 GCA_964365545.1 uncultured Candidatus Saccharibacteria bacterium | reverse complement strand
GCCGATGAAGTGGAACGCCGCGCATACGAGCTTGATAAGGCATGCAAGGGCCAACTTGAAAACGAGAAAAAAATTGAGCAGTTAAAAGACGAAATACTCTTTGTTGCCGCGCATGAGTTGCGCAGTCCCGTAAGCGCCATCAAATGGGGGCTTACCGCGCTTTTGGAAGACAAAGAATTCAATGCGCACATCTCTACGGAATTAAAAGAAATTTTAAAAAATATCTACATTCACAACGAGCGCTTGGGAGACCTGGTAGGCCGTTTGTTAAATACCGCGCGCATCGAGCAGGGAGTGCTTTCCATAAAGACAGAACGGGTGTATCTATCGCAAAGCATTCGCGAAGTATTTGATGAACTAACACATCTCGCACAAGCGCATAACATTCGCATGGTAAACGCCATAGAAAATCCGCCGCCCGTGCTTGCAGATCCCGCGCTCGTAAAAGAAGTGTTCAGTAACCTCATTACCAACGCCATTCGGTATAATGTGCCCGATGGATCCGTCACTATCACGGAACGCCATACCGATGCGGCCGTCGCAGTAAACATCACGGACACCGGCCAAGGAATTCCGCAGGACAAGCTCACCGATATATTTCAAAAATTCCACAAAATTTCTGAAAAGCGCGCGTTAGGCAAGGAACGGAGCGTGGGCCTGGGGCTTTACATCACAAAAGAACTGGTTACCCGCATGGGCGGCACCATTCGCGCGACCTCGGAGTTTGGCAAAGGGTCTACATTTACCTTTACGTTGCCGCGGGATACGGCGTAAAAAAGCAGTGTATGACCGAACCGATCTTTTCGCCGTGTATTACGCGGCTTAGGTTGCCCTTCTGAAAGATGTTGAACACGTGCGTCGGCTTCATAAATTTGTCCCGGGCGTAGGAGAACGCGGCGTCGTCCATCACTTTGAGCCGCTGTATTATCACATCGTCATAACTGATTTCAGGAATAAATTTTGCATCGGTGTGTTTTTTGGGATCCTTATCATAAATCCCCTCCACTTTTGTGCCTTTCAAAATGGCTGCCGCTCCCAACTCCCACGCGGATTGCGCGGCAGCAAAATCCGTTGATACACCCGTTCTACCAACTCCTCCCGCAAGCACTATCACGCGTCCCTTATCCAAATGGCGGAGCGCGCGCTTCAGTATGTAGGGTTCTGCCGCTTGTTTTACTTCAATGGCCGTCATGGAACGCGCCTCAACACCTTTTTGCTTCAAAGTCTGCTCTAAAAAGAGCGCGTTTTGCACGGTAGCGAGCATTCCCATCTGGTCCGCAATCCTGCGATCAAACCCTTTCTTCTCCAGTTCTTCACCGCGCAGAATGTTGCCCCCGCCTATCACAATAGCAAGGCGAACTGCCGGATCCTTCACCACAGACACAATTTCTTCCGCGATTATGTCTGCCGCCGCCACGCTAAAATGGTCTCCGTTTTCGAGCAGGACTTCGCCCGTTAATTTCAGTAAATAGAGTGCATACTCTGATGCATGCGGCATATGTTACATCATGCCATTAAAAGAAACCCGCTGTCCAGTAAGGCAACGGATCTATTCATTTTTGAGGCGTCTATTGTTATTGCTTTGCCCAGATATCTAATGTAATGAGTTTCTCATCTCCGCCCAAATCGCGCACATT
>CAYIQI010000147.1:0-1643 GCA_964365545.1 uncultured Candidatus Saccharibacteria bacterium | reverse complement strand
GCGAGCAGTTTTACTGTTTCTGGACTCATATATGCGAAATCCAAATGCCAAAGCTCAAATGTCAAATGACCCACAGAGGTCATCCCGCACTTGATGCGGGATCCAGTATATTATATTTCTGGATCCCCGCTTGCGCGGGGATGACGGCTTTCGCCATCATTTGTCATTTGGATTTTGTCATTCGGGCTTTATTAAGTTAATGATGCGCGACCTCTACTTCTTTTTCTTCTCCGTGATGGCTCACGGCAATGCTGATAAATACGACCGTCAGCATGGCAAAGACGAGCGCCTGGACAAAGCCGACGAAAATCTCCAGCATCAAAAAAGGTATGGGCGCGCCGTACGGAGCCAAAAACCCCGTAATAACGAGCAGGACCTCGCCGGCAAATATGTTCCCGAAGAGCCGAAACGAGAACGATATTATCTTAGCAAATTCCGATACTAATTCAAGTATCCCCACAAAAAACTCAATTGGCCCCTTGAACGAGAAAAATTTTGCCGCGTGCTTGCGGATGCCGATGGCGCCGACCGCCATAACATGGATGAGGAATACGGTGATGGTGGCAAGCGCGAGCGTCATATTCAGGTCGCTTGCCGCGGAGCGGAACAATGGAACGAATCTGGATTCTCCGCCGATGTGCTCAAAAAATCCTACGGACCCGATGCCGGGCAAGATACCGAGCCAGTTGGAAGTCAGGATAAAAAGAAAAATGGTGCCGACAAGCGGAAAATATTTTTCCGCGGTGTCGCGCGATCCGAGCACGCCTTCCATAAGCGTGAGGAAGCTCTCCATAAAAAACTCCGCGACATTTTGGAGTGCATTCGGAATAAGCGATGCCCGATTGTGCAGGAGGAGCGCAATCGCCACAAGTAAACCCACCACCACCCAGCTGGTGAGCAGAGCATTAGTAATGGGCAATCCGAAAAAAGTAGTTAATTGTTCCGCAGCAATCTCAATGTGAGGCATAAAGCAATACTTGTAGTATAGGGGATTCTTGGTGTTTTTGCAATAATACTGCGCCAAAGGTTATCGTGAAGCAAATAGCGCCATCAGTTTATAAGTTTGCGGACAAGACGCGGCGTTTTTCTTCGGAAAAACGCCCTTCGCGGATGCTCGCGCGGATGCGGGACATGAGGAGGTTGAAAAACGAGATGTTGTGGAGGGTCGCTATGCGGCCCGCTTCGGGATTTTTCTCGCGGAACATGGCATGGAGCGCGCCTTTTTGTATTTTCATTTGTGCGCAGACAATGCATGCGCACTCTTCATCCAGCACGGATCTATCATCTGCATATTTCCGGCGGCCGATATCAATCCTGCCTCCGGCAATCCAGAGTGATCCGTGTCGGGCCTCGCGCGTGGGTACTACGCAATCAAATGTATCAATGCCCGCCGCCACTCCAGCAAAAATATCTTCTATCAAGCCGATGCCAAGCAAATGCCGCGGTTTGTCTTCCGGCAGATGCGGGATGCTCCAATCAAGCTCCTGAATCGTGCGCTCGCGCGTGGAGCCGAATGAATTGCTGTACGAGCCGCCGATGGCAATGCCGTCAAAATCTAACGCGCCGATGAATTTTGCGCTTTCACATCGCAAATCCTCGTACGATCCGCCCTGCACCACGCCGTAGAGCAATTGCCTGCTCGT
>CAYIQI010000146.1:0-1644 GCA_964365545.1 uncultured Candidatus Saccharibacteria bacterium | reverse complement strand
CGCGCCGCGCGCGCAAAGCGCGCGCGGCAAATTGTGAACACGCTCAAGAAAAAATATCCGCGCGCCACCATCGCGTTGAAATTTTCAAGTCCGTGGGAACTGCTCGTCGCCGTCATCCTCTCGGCGCAATGCACGGATAAAAAAGTAAACGAGGTGACGGAAACATTGTTCCGGAAATACCGCGCGCTCGACGACTATGTCCGCGCGGGCGCAAGCCGGGCCGGTATCAAAGAATTTGAGGCGGACATCCACGCCACCGGATTCTACCGCGCAAAAACAAAAAGTATTTTGACATCGGCGCGTATCATAAAAGAAAAATTCCATAGTAAAGTCCCCGCGACTATGGAAGAAATTCTGACGCTCCGCGGTGTCGCGCGCAAAACCGCCAATGTCGTGCTCGGCAATGCGTATGGCGTAGTGGACGGCATCGCCGTCGACACACATGTGCGGCGCCTCGCGCAACGGCTCGGACTCACCGCGCATCACGATCCGGAGAAAATAGAAAAAGATCTCATGGCGGCTCTCCCCAAAAAAGATTGGTTTCCGTCAACCTATCTTTTGATTGATCACGGCCGCGCGGTCTGCGCCGCAAAAGATCCACGATGCGATCGTTGTCCTCTAAAAAACATCTGCCCCTCGGCATTTTCATTTCCACGCTTCCAAAAATAATACCGCGCCAACCCTCCTCTTGAAAAATATCTCTATCTGTGATAATATGCGCACATCGCCTTTAGCACCATGTCGCATGTACTTTCACAGGAGCAAGATATGGAAGAGCAATTCTCCTATCGCCCAGATGGAAATCTTCTGCTTTCATTTCCCAATTTCTCCGAATGGATGCGGTTCTGCCGCTTCTGTTTGGAGAAAGATATCCCCGTAGTAAAAGATACGAATACTATGAGCGCAATGGTATCCTCTGAAGTTTTTAATAACCTTCCGAAAAACTTCCGCGATGGTTTTGAGATTCAAAATTCCGAAATCACAAAACGATTGCTCGCGGAAAGGAAAAAACCGAATCGCATAAGGCGTCGCACCCCGCCGCCCATGGTGAGTAAGCCGCCGGTGGACGAGCAGAAAATCATAGACCAGTTCCTTCCCGCGACACTCATGCCCCATGTAAAATAAGTACTGACGGATCCGCACACTCATTATTCAAGACGCACGCTCTCGTGCGTCTTTTTTTAACGATTTTTGGCTTGTGGATAACCCCGCTTGCCCGATCCGGCAAAGTACGGGATAATAAAGTGTATTGAAGATAGGGGTGTGGATAAGTTGCTGAATTGTCGCCTATATAGGCCACCCTTACGGGATAAAATCTTTATTCAGGCGCCACAGCCGATATCTTCAATACAGCTCTTTTCAGTTCATTATCATTTTTTCTTGTGCATGCCCACCTCTGGGGCGATGCACAGCATCCCGGCCGTAGCCAGGAAAGCGGATTTACCAAAGTCCCCTTCCCCGGCTACGGTCGATTTTTTTATCAATAGAAAATACCAAAAATAATTTGTATGCAAGATACATAAAAAAAGAAACCCGCATACGGGTTTCTTTTTTTATGTAAGCAAAATACCAGACGGCGAGCGGGTCAGGATTTGGCAAGCATCGCCGCCACGCGCTCGCGCGGCGCGCGCATCACGGACTTTT
>CAYIQI010000145.1:0-1670 GCA_964365545.1 uncultured Candidatus Saccharibacteria bacterium | reverse complement strand
CTCCTTTTCCGCGGAGGCGGCTCATACGCTCCCGGCGGCGATGATTCCGTTTCTCTATTGTTTTCTTCCACAAAAGTGTAATTAAAGCTAAAGATAATGGGGGTAGTGTAGCATTTTGCCGTTACGAGCGCGAGAGTTCATCTTTGCATGCGTCCAGCCGGGCATGTCGGTTATGCAAGCTTCGCGAGGCGCGAGACGATGGCGCCCCGCCCGCGGCCGAATTCTTTTGCGAGCGCTGTAATAGTGACGCCGGAATGATACCGCGCTGCCAAACTTGTATCCTCTTCCTCACTCCACGGTTTGTATGCATTTCGATGCGTCTGGCGGACGGCGCCAACTGAATAGGATTTTTCTGCCGATGTCTCTGCCAAAACTTTTCCGCCGCAACTGCGGATGAAATTTTCGTGCATCACGGCAAGTTCGGCAGAGGTAACAGCTGAAAATCTTTTCCCCGCCTCTTCCGACTCTCTCTGAAATTCGGCGTCTTTCGCGCTAACGTCGGGATGCACTTCAAGCGCGCGGTCGTTTAATCCTGCAAGCGACAAGCCTTCGAGCGTGCGCACCCGCGAAAGCGCCACGTACCCCTGCCCGTACTCGAAAGTATCGGAAAGATCCATGTGTGCCCCCTCCAAGCTCATCCCCTGGCTTTTATGCACCGTAATAGCCCAGGCAAGGCGGAGCGGCACTTGGGTAAGGCGCGCAAGCGCGCGGCCGCCATCCATAAGACTCCACTCCATCGGCTCGGCGAGAATTGCCCTCCCTGTGTTTGTTTTTACAATGGGCTCCCCGCTCTCTTTCGAAAACCCTTCCACCACGCCTATGGTGCCGTTTACAAACCTGCGGCGCATGGGATCATTTTTTGTAAACATCACTCGCGCTCCCGTTTTAAGTTGAAGCCGCTCCGGCGAGAGGCAACCGCGCTTTAAAGCAGCAATCAGTTTTTCCGGGCCGCGGCTCGTCATTTCAAATATACGCGGAGCGCCGGAAAGTTTTTTAAGCTCTCCTTCATTGATGCGATTTACATCCACATTATGCGAATAAAGCTGCACACGCGCTCCCCGCGGCGCAGGCGCATACCGGCTTCGAAGGAGGCGGCGATGGCCAGCGGAAAATTTTTGTTGGCGGATTGCCGACAAAAGATCCAAAAATGCCGCGTCCTCCTGCCGATGCTGTTCGGAGAGATAGCAAGTGATAGGATTTAGCGCGCGCCACACGGGTGAAGCGTAGGCAAATTCTGCTCGGTTTTCCTCAAATGAAAATGCGTCTTGTTCGTCTGCGCCGCGCCGCGATACGGGAGGCAGTTGGAAAAAATCTCCGACGAGCACCACTTGTAAGCCGCCAAAGGAATGCGGGGTAGGGCGAATCTCTCGGCACACTGCATCAACCATCGAAAGCGTATTTGCCGAGAGCATGGAAACCTCGTCAATGATAAGGATGTGCGCCTTGCGTATTCTCTCCGCCACCCGCCTGTTTTGCGAAAGAGAATCCAGATCGTAGCGCGAAAGAGAACGGCGAATGCCGATGCCGCTCCATGAGTGAAGCGTGTAGCCCCCGATATGCGTAGCGGCGATTCCGGTCGAAGCGGTAATCGCCGGATAGATGCCGCGGCTCTGCAAATATTGCACATACCGGTTTACCGTGTGCGTTTTTCCGCTTCCCGGCTCGCCGGT
>CAYIQI010000144.1:0-1681 GCA_964365545.1 uncultured Candidatus Saccharibacteria bacterium | reverse complement strand
AGTTCCTGACGTAAAATTAAAGGCGCGGAAAACAGGGGAGAAGACAGATGCGAGCGAGCGCATGCCGCCAAGCAGCGATGTGCCTGTCCCGGGCTGACTGCCATAGGTACCGTCAGCATTCAGCTCAATGCAGTCCTCCGCCTCCACCCAGCACGACTGCCCGCCAGGCGTATAGGTCCCCAACTGATATGTGGCATAGACGTTGTTATTGCTAAAGAGTTTCGTCCCCGGCGGAAACAAAAGAGCAAGCACTGTATTACTTGTATAATCCAAAATGTAATGTAGGGATTCTGATCCGCATGTACACTGCATGGCAAAAAGATGCATGCCGCCGAACGGCCGCTCCGAACTTGTGCTTTGCGCGGATGCGGCAAGAGGGCTCGCTGCAATCACAAAAAGGATGAGAAAGGAGAAACCAAGACGCATATTCCTCATGGTATCACGTTCACGTAGATTCTAAACGGCGCGCTCACGCCGTTTTTATTTCTTGCCGTAAGATCAATCGGGATATAAGCAACTCCTGCCGCTGCGGCAATGCCATATTGGGCGCTGATACTCTTGGCAAAATGGGCTTTAAGTTCACTTTGCGCCATTTGCGGCAAGCCCGCGATCTGGCCGCGGATTTTTTCGCGGATCGCGGTGTCAATCCGCACGCTCATGGACGCGCCGTCAGATGAGGCGGCGCGCCCGGCAAAACCCGGAGGGTCAATGGAATAGCGTATGAGATTTCCGTCAGCGGTAAAGCCGCTTCCTTTGATCACGATGATATCGCCGTCAGTGATATGATCGGGTGTTACCGACGAGATACTCAGAGGCACAAGCGCACTTGAGAGGGACGACGTGGAGGGGGCAGGTCCTGTTTGATAGGCCAAAATCTGGTATGCCGCGCGTGAGCGCGGCCCGAAAAACCCCTGTGCCGGGACAACGCCCATCGTGCGCTGCCAAAGAGCTACGGCATGCATAGTGCGTACGCCGTAGTAATCGGTCTCAAAACCAGACGATCCCGCACCATCCGCCGCAACCATAAATCCGCTCGCGTTGAGGAACCTCTGCAGACAGCGCACTTCAAAACTTCTCACGCCCGCATAAAGATTCTGGCCGAAAGAACAAGTCTCTACCCGTGAGGTCTCTGCCGCAACGACCGCAACAGATCCTATAACCGCTACACATAGAAAGATCGGAAGCAAAACGCATATGAGCGCTATATATCGCATAAGACATTATAGACCAGAATACAGGCGAGATGCTATCTATCCACTTTGAATAACGAAATGCTTTTTCTCCCGTTTCTTGTTTCCATACCAGTAGCTGTCTTTTGGACAGCCACTCGTATGGAAACAACACTGACCATCTACCATACGCTCAAAACCATAGTAACACACATATTTCACGCATTGAAGCTCAAAGAACGAGAACATCCCAAAGGTCGGAAACCGAAACTGACAAACATCGAAGCCGCAACCTGCGCCATTGTGAAGCAGAAGCAGAACATCGTCACGAAAAAGTCGCTCTGGGAGATTCTGGAGCCGTCCCTCTCCTACCAGAAGTTCATGGACGCCATCAATCGGGTCGCGCCGTATCTTGCCCGTATCATCGCCGCACTCCTGTTGTTTGCACAGAGGAATCCTCGCCTCATCAAGCTCACTGATTGGACAGACATTCCCGTCTGCCTGAACAAGAA
>CAYIQI010000143.1:0-1683 GCA_964365545.1 uncultured Candidatus Saccharibacteria bacterium | reverse complement strand
CGGCTTGGTAAAATAGCAGTATATGAAAACTCTACACTTTCCAAAATTTATATTTGTCGCGATAACGCTGATAGGTATGGGATTTTTTGGCTTTGCCGCGTATGCGGGTCATTGGTGGGGCGGCTATCATTGGGCGCGCGGCGCAAATCCTCTGGCGCTTCAGCTTGGGGATAACTTATCATCCCTATGGGATCCGTATCTTGGCATCGCATCAAGCGACTGGAGCGCGTCGTCGGTGCTGGATACCGCGGTGGTGCCGGGTGCGGGTAATCCAAAGAGTTGCGGTCCGGTCGCCGGTCGGGTGGAGGTATGCAACAGCAAGTATGGCCGCAACGGATGGCTTGGCCTTGCATCCGTATGGGTGAATGGATCTCACATCGCGCAGGGCACGGTCAAGCTCAATGACAGTTATTTCAATATCGCCAAATACAATAAGCCCGCATGGCGGCAGTTTGTGGCGTGCCAGGAAATCGGGCATATGTTCGGGCTTGACCATCAGGATGAGTTTTTCACCAATGCGAATCTCGGTACCTGTATGGATTATACCAATGATCCGACTACGAATCAGCATCCCAATACGCACGACTACGGGATGTTGGAAACCATCTATGCGCATCTTGACAGCACAGTCGCATCTTCTTTGGTGAACGGCGCGTCTCCGTCCGTTGCCGGCATAGATACTTCAGATCGATCAGAGTGGGGCAGGCGCGTGCGGACATCCGGCGACGGCCGCGGTTCTTTGTACGAGCGAGACCTTGGCCGCGGGCAGAAGATATTTACTTTTGTCATCTGGGCGGATTGAAATATTTAAGAGGATAAAAACAGAGTTCTTTTTTAGTCCGCGTTCTTACGACAAAGAACGGAAAGAGAGCGACGCGATAGGGGATTGGCTGGCGGCGGAGAAGCGCATGAGCGACATCTACACCGTTGCAGATTAAGGATATCCGTATCGTTTTTCTCCATGCCGCGCGTGTATGCGCGGCATGGAGAAATTTTATTCCGATCACTCGTGCGCGCCATTATTGTCTCTTGGTTTTATTAACATTAACAATAACAATTATGAGCAAATACATTTTAGCGGCGTTGCTTGTCGGAGCGTTGAGTATTGGAGGGATTGTTTTCGCAGCCGACAATCCGCTTCACGGAAAAATCATCGCGCTGGACGCCGGACATGGAAGCACATACTCTGACTTTGGGGCTCAATATCCTGCTGGTTGCGCAGATGACGGAGATACAACTAACTGCCGGATATATGAGAAAGATGTAAATTTGGCGGTGGTAAACGCCTTAGAATCAAAACTCGCAGTACTGGGCGCAAAGGTTGTTATCGCCGAGCGTTTATCGACAAGGCGGGACAGGGTGAACGACGCGGTGGCCAAGTGCGCCGCGCTTGATGTAGATGCAAATGGAGTGGCGGACAATAGAAAGTGTGATGTACTGGTATCGGTTCATCACAATGGAAACACCGACCCGACCCACGACGGCACACTTACCATCTACACCCAAAACTCGGATAAGCCGCTCGCTAAAGCTCTTTATGATTCGTTGCTTCCGCTCACTCAAAAACCCGAAGGAATGTTAAACGGCGGTTATGGGATGACGGTCTACAAAAACCTCGTCTCCGCCATCACCGAGGCCTACTATATCACCAATGACGCCAAAGCGTCCCGCTATCTCAATGAC
>CAYIQI010000142.1:0-1714 GCA_964365545.1 uncultured Candidatus Saccharibacteria bacterium | reverse complement strand
TGAAGAAATAAAAAATATCCGTAATGTCCTTTGTGAACGATTAAGACGCTGCGATTAAAAAAAATCGAGCACTCTCGATGAGATATCGAGAGCGCTTTTTATCGTGCGTTATAGGGGTTTCTGCAGAAAATCGCGGCTGTGAGCGAAGTGCAGCCACCGCTCATTGAGCGTTTGCAATGAATCTTTTGCCTTTTATCCACACCGATTGTATTGGTATGTTTCCGATTTCCGACGGAGCAACGGCAAGGGGATTTTTTTCAAGGACGGCGAGGTTGGCTTCCATGCCGACGGCAATCTTTCCTCGTACGCGACCCATGCCTGCAACGGTTGCGGGGGCGGAGGTATATGCACTGACCGCTTCTTCAGTCGTAATTTTTTGGTGTGCAAATGGAGCTTTTCCGACTGCCCATGCGATGCCGGTCAAAGGTCCGGACGGCATATCGTCGGAGCCGAATGCCAAAGGCGCGTGGGCATCGAGGATACTGCGAAATGGATTTATCTTTTTAATATTCTCTCCGAGGCGCTTTTGATAATTCTCCGCATCCCATGAAAAATTTGGTTGCATGGATGCAATGCCGCCATACTCGGCGAGTGCTTTGATTGCACGCTCATTCGGCATTTCAAAATGCTCAAATCGCCATAAAGAAATATCCCGTGCGTATTCTTTGCGGAGCCGATTGAAGATCATGACGGCAAAATCAATCGCGCGGTCCCCGATGCAATGGATGGCAATCTGCGGCAATCCCAACGCGACGGCTTGCCGGACAATACCAGCGCACGCATCAAAATCAGTTCGCAAGATGCCGCGCCCGGTTCCGTCGGCATACGGCTGGTTGACTGCGGCGGTGCTCGTGCCGATTGCCCCATCCAGAAAGATCTTTACCCCCGCTATGTGGAAATTTCCGTGCCGCACTTTCAAAAAGCGCGTGATCTGCGAGGGGTTTTCCATGAGGCGGGGATTCAAATAAGCCACGACAGGGATGGGCAGTAGTCCTTTCTCATCAAGCTCCGCATACGCTTCCACCTGTTGCATGGTCGTCACATTCATATCATGCGCCGCGATAATGCCATGGGTAATCAGTTTTTGCTGGTAGAGGGGAATATTTTTCACATATGACGCCGTAGTCGGTGCCGTCGCAACGGTCGCGCGCTCAAACAACTCTTCGGTCACAAAACCATCCACGATCTCTCCGGCGACCCCTTGTTCTTTTAGCAATGCTTCCCCTTTCTTGTTAAGAAGTCCGCCGTGATAGGAGATATTGATCAAGAAAATTCCGTGATCTGAAGAGATGTGGTCTATATCCTCCTGTCTGATTTTCCCCCAGGTACTTTCATTCCACCCATGGCAGACGATCCATTGGTTTTCGGGCGCGACGCGCGCTTTTTCCACTATGCGCGATCTCGCCTCTTCCCATCCGAGATTTGCTTCCCGTAAATCAAGTTCGGAAAGCGTCCGCGCCCGTCCCGCAGGATGCGTATGCGCGTCTTCAAAACCGGGTAGGATCCATCTGCCTTGCATATTCACGCGTTGCGCATCCGGAGACGAATATAATGTCGCCTCTGCCTCGCTTGAAAATACTCTCGTAATCAAACCCTCGGAGTCAACCAAAACGCCGGGCGACCACGCGCGATCTCCCCGATAAAATTCTCCATTTAAAAAAAGCGTATTCATATCCATGCTATGGCGTACATTAGACCTACTGACTAAATATTA
>CAYIQI010000141.1:0-1742 GCA_964365545.1 uncultured Candidatus Saccharibacteria bacterium | reverse complement strand
GGCTGGTCTTTGTTTTGCGCGTAGTAGTCGCGGTGGTAGTTTTCCGCAGGATAAAACTTATCCAGCGGCTTGACTTCGGTAATTATGGGGCTCCCCTCTTTTGCTGATGCGTTGAGATCCGCAATAAACTCCTCTGCTTTTTCCTTCTGCTCCTCATTCGTATACAGAACTATCGAGCGATATTGAGCGCCGATGTCATTACCTTGTCTATTCGGCGTAGTTGAATCATGCGTGGCAAAAAACACAGTCAACAAATCCTCGTATTTTATTTCAGCCGGATCGTATTCTATTTTTATCACTTCCGCGTGGCCGGTAGCGCCGCCGCACACCTGTTTATATGTCGGGTTTTCTGTATGTCCTCCGGCGTATCCGGGCAGGACGGATAAAACTCCGCGCAATTCGCGAAACACCGCCTCGGTGCACCAAAAGCACCCGCCCCCCAATACCGCAATTTCTTTTTCCGATTGCATTATGAAGGCATAATAGCACGCATGGGATTCTCGTGTATAATTTTATTGGGATTCGTATCTGCCGGAGGCGGTATTGTATGCGATGAGTCCGAGCTTGACGAGACGAGCGCGGATGGCGCCCGGCTGGCGGCCGAAATGTTTTGCGAGTTGTGCCGTTGCCTGCCCCTTTTTGAAGACATCGCGGAGCGCCGCATCATCCGCGCCTTTCCATGGACGATATGCGTTGGCGTACTTGGCGCGGACGCGCGTAATATCGCCGCGGCCGCCTTGCCGCCGCGTCGGAGACACTCCTTGCGCATCCGCAGACGAGGCATCCGGCACTCTCCCGCCGCATCGCTTGATAAACGCGAGATGCTTGATATCCAATTCGTCCCTGTTCATGCCACCCAATTTTTCTCCCGCTTTTTCCGAGAGCGTATGAAATTGCCGGTCGCGGACGAGCGCGTCTTCGCTTACCATAAACGCGCGATCGTTGGCGCCGAGCAGATGCAATCCCGAGAGCCGCCGCACGCGCGAGAGCGCAACATACCCCTGCCCGTACTCAAACGCGTCGGACAAATCCACGACCGCGGCATCCATACTCATGCCTTGGCTTTTGTGCACCGTCATCGCCCACGCGAGTCGCAGAGGTATCTGCGCCACGCGTGCCCGCGTCCTCCCTTCCTCTTCAATGACCCACTCCATGGGTCGTATCAAAATCTCCAATCCTCCGCGTGTTTCCACCACCGGATACCCGGTATCTTGATCAAAATCCGCGACCACACCGAGCGTCCCATTCACAAAACCCGCCGGGGGATTATTTTTGGTGCACATCACTACAGCACCCCTTTTCAGCGCAAGTGATTCGGGCGAAAGGCAGTTGCGTTTTAATACTTCAATCAACGCGGCGGGGCCGAAGGATTCCATGGCAAAAATCGCCGCCGCTCCGGGCAATTGCTTCAGCCGCGCATCATTGATGCGATCTACATCCATGTTGTGTGAAAATAATTTCGGCACATCCGCCGGCGCGTCTGCCAGCACGCACGATCGCTCAAAAATGCGTGCGCGGTGCGCCGCGCCAAATCGATTGGCACGCAGAGCCGACAAAAGTTCAAGATACTGCGGGTCGTCCTGACGATACTGCTCGCCGAGATAGCAGACCACGGGGTTCAAAACGCGCCATGCGTCAGCCGCACACGCAAAAGCCGCGCGCGCTCCCGCGCGCGCAATCGGCGGCAATTGGAAGAAATCGCCCACCAGCACCACCTGCAATCCGCCAAAAGGCATATCAAT
>CAYIQI010000140.1:0-1743 GCA_964365545.1 uncultured Candidatus Saccharibacteria bacterium | reverse complement strand
AGGACATGATGCCCGCCGGCTGCCGCGATTTCCAGCGCGCGTTTTGCTTTGAATTGTCCGCGGATGTCTTTGAAATCAATCGGGTAATGGATGTCGGCGAGGAGTGCTAAGGCCGGGCGCGGCGTGGGGGCGATTGCCGCGCGCCCGGCGAGAAAATCACAGACCTCTGCGATGGTTCCTGCCTCATACGCCCGGATGCCCTCCGTGAGCGCCGCTTCGCTCCCGTTGCCGCGCGGCACGATAATATCGGTAAAGCCCGCTTGCCGTGCGGCAAGGGCAATCGCAAGTACGCCCGGCACGCGCCGCAGCGCGCCGTCCAAGCCAAGCTCGCCTAAAAATATTTTGCGGTCGGGTTTGAACGCGGCTTGTCCGGATGCCAATAAAAACCCCAGCGCGATTGCAAGATCAAACGCCGGGCCTTCTTTTTTAATATCTGCCGGGGCAAGATTGACGATGACGCGCTGGGATTTTTTGTGCGGGGCGAGCGCTCCGATGTTTTTGATGGCGGCGCTGATGCGTTCGCGCGATTCCTGCACTTCTTTATCCGCCAACCCCACGATGGTAAAAAGATGCAGACCCGGCGAGATGTCCACCTCTACGGAAATCACCCGCGCGTCCAATCCCACCACTTGCGCCGCATGAATCGTGACGGACATATCAGGCGAGGTTATTTTCGTGCGCGATGTCGTGTTCTGCCGCCGGATTGGCGCGCAAGCGATCAAGAGGGATAGGTTTTTTGCATGTTGGGCATGTGCCATAATTGCCGAGCGCGATCCGTTCCAGCGCGCGGTTGACCTCAAGAAGCCGCGTTTCCAAACTGCCTTCGGCCGCAAGCCGCGTCTCGTATTCTTCCACCTCATCCGCTTCCTCCTCCTGCGCCGCGTGCGATCCGCTCTCCACGGGTTCAAATTTCGGGAACTGCGCGTCCCATTCGCCGGCAACGCCGGGATGGGGCCGCGCAATATTTTTGAGCTCGGCAACGAGCCGATCGTGTTCTGCGGTAAGCGCTCGTTTTAGTTCATCAAGGATAATTGGCTGCATATCAAGTATTTTATCATAGGATAAGCAATGAGCGCTACCGCGCATCAAAAAGCCGGTTGATTGCGGTCTCGATAGTTTCTTTGCCGGTGGTGAAAAGGAAAATATTGCCTGCCGGAAACACGCCGTAGCCAATGCCAAGGTCTTTGCTCTGCGAGAGCTTCAGATACCGCCAGTCGATGTTGCGGTAGGTACGGTCTTCAAAGGGCGCTACGATGGTGTCTGTGCGCTCGTCAAAAAAGAGCGGCGTGATTTGCGCCAAGAGTGACGGCTCCCACCGGAGCATGGCGGCAAACATCCGTTCCGGATCGCGGGCGCGTACGGCAAGGCCGAGCCGGTTGCCGGCAGCGCCCGCGTACATGAGTACCATAAGATTTTGGTCCGCAAGGTCAAGTAGGTCTTGCGGCGGGACAATGCGCCAGAGCTCAAAAAAATCCGTGAGCGTGGCAAAGCGTTCGTTGGGCCCATCCTGTACTTTAATAATAATGCGCTTGACCGTGCCTTCCCGTTCCTTTTCATGCCACGTGTCATTCATCAGGCGGCTAAACTCCCCGCGGTCAGACCGCTTGACGCTGATGGTGCGCGAGGTCTCGGTGGCAAAATACGCGGGCGGCGGCGAGGTGCGCGTGAGGGTTTGCGCCGGAGTTTTCGCGGGTGTCGAGACGAGCGATGCGCCGCGCAAGAAGAAAAATGCGCCGCCGCCGA
>CAYIQI010000139.1:0-1770 GCA_964365545.1 uncultured Candidatus Saccharibacteria bacterium | reverse complement strand
AAGACCCGTGGATCAAAATCGCGGAGAAATACCACCGCGGCGACACGGTACGCGGTGCTATTACGCGCTTTACCTCATTCGGCGCATTTGCCGAGATAGAGCCGCAGATCCAGGGACTCATCCATATCTCGGAATTCGGCACCGCGGCAAAAATGCAGGAGACGCTCGCCATCGGCGCCATGCCGGATCTCAAAATCCTGCTCCTCGATCCCAAAGAGCACCGCATGTCCCTCGGAATAATGCGCTCGCCTGCATCGGATGTGGAAAATACGGGCACAAGCGGCGCATCCGCGCCACCGGCACCAGACGCATCAGAATCTGTATCTGCGGCCACAGAATCATCAAACTTAGAATCATCAACGGAAACTCCCGCATAAATCGATCATAGGGAAGCGTGGCAGAGCGGACGATTGCACCGGTCTTGAAAACCGGAGTGTCTTTACGGGCACCGGAGGTTCGAATCCTCCCGCTTCCGAAATAAGCATCCGTGAATGAGGAGGCGGAGCAATGCACCTGCGTGCATTGCGGGAGGGTTTGAAGTGAACTGCTTCACTTCAAACGGGAAATTCAGCGAGCCGTCTCGGCGAGCGTGAAGAATTTCCCCGGCTTGCGCTGAGGGAGCGCAAGCGAAAGGCGCAGTGATGCGCGAGTTTGCCCGCAGGGCAAGGCGAGCGCCGCGAGCCGGGGTCGCGAAAAATTTCCGTCAGGAAATTTATTTGTGACCGAATCCTCCCGCCTCCGCCCCATCATAATGGGTGTTTTATGATCTTATGATTTTTTGTGATAGCGCGGTATACTGGCGGATAGCACCCCCCACCATCACAAGAGGCCCATAGCACATTAAAACAAAACGGAGCAGGTCATGGTCATCACGAAACGCATACAAGCGCGGGTCATAGGATTTGAGGGATTGCCCGGATGCGGCAAAACCACGGTTATCGGACTTTTACTGGATACATTGCGCGCGATGGGTATCGCGGTAGTAAGCGTAGATATTGATACCAGTATTCACGCGCCGGCTCTGCGCGCGGTTGCGGATACTCTGCCTCTGGATAATCTCGTCCGCAGTATGCTCTTTTGGGCAATGCGCATCCAGCAGTATGAAATAATCCAGGATATGCGCGAACGCATGCAAATCATTCTCATGGACCGCACCCGCGGCACCACCCTCGCCTACGACGGGTACGGCAACGGCGTATCGCGCGAACTGCTGGATATGATCGGGCACAACCTCTCTGCACCCGACATTACTTTCCTTTTGTGCGTCCCGATGAAGGTAGCGTACGCGCGGAAAAAATCGCGGACTATGGAGGATATCGCATTCGCGCGGCGCGTGGAGCAAGGGTACTCGGAGCTTGCCGACATCCACGGATGGATCCGCGTGGACGCCACGCAAACGCCTGAAAAAGTCGCAGACGCCTGCTTTGCCGCCATACATTCCGCGCTCACATGCGCGATCAAACAGCAAGGGGCGGAGTAATCCGCCCTTTTTTTTGAAAAGATCATCCTTGTTGTTTTCAACAAACAGAATAATCTGCTATCATAAAAAGAGATGGTTGCAAAACTCCGTTTCGTAGCGAACGCGCAGGATTTCTGGCGAGCCGAGGACGGACGAGGAGGGCGTATATGGGGAATATACGCTGACGAGGACGGACGAAGGCGCAGTCGAAATCCTGCGTGTGCAGTAGAATAAGAAGTTTCGTAACCATCTCAAAGTATGATCGAACAAAAAAGAACTATTGATCTGCGAAAACAGCGCAATAAAGCGTA
>CAYIQI010000138.1:0-1775 GCA_964365545.1 uncultured Candidatus Saccharibacteria bacterium | reverse complement strand
TTTTAGCGTCAACCTATAAAACGCCGCAACTATGACTTATGACCATGACTATGACAACAAAGAATCCCTGTCATCGTCATCGTTATTGTCATCGTGAACCGCTTTTGGCCTCCTGACCAAAAGCGGGGGCGGTCTTCTGTGACATATAAAACACAGAACAGGGGTTGCGCATGTTAACCCATTTAAGGGGGCGCCTCCATTCATCATACTGATGAACAAAATAGACTATGCCACCATCCGCCTAAATTGCTTTCGCAAAATTTTGGCGGAGACCAACGTGTGATATGGGCTTTAAAGCCCATATCTCACCCTTGCGGGATCAGTCGTTACGGGGTCAAGGAAGTTTATACCTCATCGCCGGTATGATGTACGGCGATACAATACTGACAAATCTTCGAGTTGCTTCGACTCCAAAATACAATCTCCCTCGTTTTACGAGTGTTGTTTCAACGCCATATTGTTCATGCAAACCATTCATAATCTCTTGAAGCGCTTCTTCAGAGAATGTCTCGGTTGCAATCGCTACAGCATTATCTTTTCGCAAAAACCCATCATCCATAAACCATACGGCAAGGACTAATGGAGAAAGTGCGGAAACAACTTCTGCGGGAATTATTTTTATGCCATCAGGATAAAAGAGCTCACGCCACGAGTGAAAATATTGCTTTGTCCAAAACCGATATGAGTGAGTCACCGTCCCCGAAAATCGTTTCCGGGTAGCAGTGAGGACGCTCGTACTCGATATCCGTTTGAGAACACTATATTTCCATCGCAGATAATCTTTTTGACGTTCGCTCTGTTCAATCTGGATCCGTCCAAGCTTGGTGATGTAGCCATCGCCAAGCATTGAACCGACCAGAATAGCGAACTCATCAGAGGTGAGTTTCAGTATCTGATGCTTTTTGGAGCGGACAACTTGAGGTATAGCTTCCCAACTTCCCACGGCGTTGACCATGTTGTCATTATACCATGACAACAATAATGTTCGCCGTTATGAGTTGGTTTATTCACTCGGCGGTTACCCGCCGAGGCCGCGAAGCGCTTATTTTCACGGCACATGCTGACGACAACCATGCAGCACCTGTCCACTTGTCCTTGAGAGAGGTCCCGCGTTTCTGCGGGATTTCAAGTGAATGTCAAGCCCTGGTAAGGTTCCTCGCTTATTGTCGAATTGAACCTCATGTTCCACCGCTTGTGCGAGTCCCCGTCTATTCCTTTGAGTTTTAATCTTGCGATCGTACTTCCCAGGCGGCCGGCTTAACGCGTTAGCTACGCCACTCCGAGGGTCGATACTCGAAACGGCTAGCCGGCATCGTTTAGGGCGTGGAATACAAGGGTCGGCAATTTTTCCCTGAAAAATTGCAATATCTAATTTCTAATTCCTAATTTCTCAAAACAGTAGGAAATAGATTTTAGAACTCCGATTACTCGGAGGATCGGACTATATCATCATCCCGCAACCGCGGGATGTCTAGCGTGTAGTCTCTACGGACTCTCCTCCTTTGAGAGGGTTGCCTCGGGATTGTCCGAAACTCGATGTATTAGCCGAATTTGTTTCGGAGTTCCCCGATACAGCTAGATGCGCACTCCAACGTCGCCGTCGGAGGGGACACCATTCTCCCGATTCACTATCGGGAAAGGATTTATCTAATCCTTTTTTATGCCCACGCTTTCGCGCACTGAGCGTCAGGAAATGCCCCAGCAAGCTGCCTTCGCCTTCGGTGTTCCCCACGATATCAACGGATTTCACCCCTACACCGTGAGTTCCGCTTGCC
>CAYIQI010000137.1:0-1776 GCA_964365545.1 uncultured Candidatus Saccharibacteria bacterium | reverse complement strand
GCAGTATCGGCGACCACATGCTTATTGGTGAGTATCAGCCCGTCGGACGAGACGATAAATCCTGTGCCGGATGAGACCTCCTGCTTCTGCGTGCCTTTCTGTCGGTACTGCGGCACTTGAAATCCAGAGCCGTCGCTGAAGAATTGTTGGAAGAAGGGATCACTCCCGAACGGATCCACAAAGTAGCGCTCGATCACCGGCACATCTTTAGAGGCGACAATACTCACCACTGATGGCGACACATCCTCCACGGCTTTGACGATCAGCTCATCATGCCTCAACGGCCGATCCTGCGGCACGGTCTTCTCTGCGATTTGCTGGAAAATATTAGGTCTGCTGAATAATATCGGCGCGCCGCCGGACTCACCACCGAAGAGCGGCCCAAATACGCCAAGCGCCAAAGTCGTCCCAATTATCGAGACGACAAAACTCAACACCACGGAGAATAAAACTATTTGGCGGGTAGTCGGCTGTTGTTCTGTCATACTCTAGGAAGCAAGAAGCACGAATTAAGAATCAAGAGGGTCATTTAGTTTTTCTATCTCCTTGATTCTTACTTCTTCATTCTTGATTCTCATATGGCTTCCACGCGATCCACTCCCGGCACGCGATCTTTGAGGAGTTCCTCCACACCCGCTTTCAGCGTCATCTGCGAAAGCGGGCAGTGCGTACAGGTGCCGAGCAGGCGCACCGACACCACGCCGTCCGCAAATCCCACAAACTCAATCCCGCCAAGATGAGTCGCAATCAACGGACGAATTTCTTCCAATGCCTGTTCTATTTTCTCTTGCATATTTCTTTTCCATAGACCTGTCTATGAGACCCGATCTCATAGGAGTATCTTTCCTAAAATCAATTCCCGCGGCACGACACCAAAATCCTCGCTGGATGATCCCCATGATACTATACTTTCCATCCGATAAAAGCCGTTCTTGATCCCCGCTACTCTTTTGACAAAAACGCAGCTCGGGTCGCTCGGGTTTCGGAATACCGCATAGTCCCCGATCCGCGGTCGCGCGAGCGCACTCGCAACATACTGTCTACCCGGCACCAGCGCCGGCCACATACTCTCCCCCTCCACACGCACCAAAAATAATAATCCGCCGCTTGCGTCATTCCGGGCTTGACCCGGAATCCAGAGTCGCTGGATTCCCGCTTTCGCGGGAATGACAAAACAGGAAAAAATCCTAAAACATTTTTTCAGTAATTGTTTGATACGCTTCATACCGCTCCGATACTCCTTTTACTTCATAAAAAATATGTGCGATCTCATCCACCGCCACGACCAGCTCCCGCGCCGCCTCCTCGCTCACTTCTTGTTTATTTTTAGAGCAAAGTTTTGCTGCCTGCCAAAACATATCGTGCAGTTGGGGGACGCGTGCCAAGTGTTCGGACTTGAAAAAGTCCGTCCAAAGTACCAGCAATTCTTTTTTACACAGCGCCGCGTGCTCTTCTTTCACCGCGATGCGCCGCGCCATACTATTTGCCATTGCTTTCATCGCCGCAAGGTCAAAGTTAAGCGGAAAACCGCTCGGCGGATGCAATTCGTTAATCTGCAAAACCATCCGCAATACCGTCATCGCCGCGATCTTCGCCGCAGTCGGATCATAAATCCCGCACGGAATATCACAGTGGGCTTCAGCCGAAACCGCAGGCAAGACTTTTAAGATATAATTTAGGAGTATTTCTCTTGGCATATTATAAATGTCAAATGTCAAAATCCAAAGTTCAAATCAAGTTCAAAGTTCAAAATCCCAAAACACGTTTTGGACATTT
>CAYIQI010000136.1:0-1776 GCA_964365545.1 uncultured Candidatus Saccharibacteria bacterium | reverse complement strand
CATGAGATTTTACAGCAGAAGAAGTCCGAAGCGCGCCCCGCGATGCGCGACCAGAATAAGGAGATGAAGGCGCCAATGATACCAGAAAAAGAGATGATGAAAGGAGAAGTCAAAGAAATGCGTGATGCGATGAAAGAGAAAATGGATGCTCTACGCAAAGAAATGCAGGTAAAACGCGACGTCATGCGCGAGGAGATAAAAAAGAAACGCGAGGGTTTCCAGGCGCAGGCCGAGGAGCGGCGTGCGGCGCTGAAGAAGAAAATCGGCGAGGAGCGGGCAAAGCGGGTTGAGCAGTTTTTTACGGCTATGACGGAGAAATTTGAGAATGCTATTGATCGTTTGAACAATGTGGCGGATCGTCTGGAAGACCGGCTCAACGCGTCCACGGCTCCCGCCGCTGATGTAGCGGTGCTCAAAGAAAAACTCGTCGCGGCGCGCGCCAAAATTACCGAAGCCAATGCGGCTCTGATTGATGCAAAAGCAAAATATGCCGAGGTAGCAAAAGGCGCAGACATCAAAGTAGCGTTCCAAAAAGTCCATGATATTGTGCAGGCAACCGCCGCCAAAGTAAAAGAGGCGCATCGGGCGCTGGTGGAAGTGACGGCGGCGATCAGGGCGGCGGCGGGTCATGAGCGGGAGTCGCCCACTACGACGACGCCCGCGCAAAATCAATAGCCCTTAACTTTCTTATCTTATGTCATCAAAAATCATAGGTATTGTCGTGGTGGTGATTATCGCGGTAATCGGGATTGGGTTTTACTTTTCTCGTTCTCTGCCGGTGGCGGAAGTGTCGCCCGCAGTAAATGAGCAGGTAGGTCAGCCTGCGCCGTCTCCTGTCGCGGATGAAGAACGCGAGCTTGGCGCTATACCGGTGGACGATTTAGGCAAAGAGATGCAGTCCATAGACGCGGAAATTGCACAATAGAATAGTATTACGCCGAGGACGAGACGAAGTTTTGTAGCCAAAAACATAGCGTTTTCAGGCAGGTGGAAGATGTTGAACAGGTTCTAAGAAACATTCGTATCCCGACATATCGGGATGCGAATGTTTTGCTTTTTACTCCCTTCGGCTTATACTGGCGTTATTGTCCCGATGTTTACACCAGATTCAAAATATATTTGGACGCATCACGCGCAGATGAAATTGCGGCATTATCGGCTGACCGAATCGCGGATTAAGCGCGTGATAAGGTATCCGTCGCGAATTGAAGAAAGTATTGTGGAAGGCGCGGTTGCCTGTATGCAGCCGGCAGAAGGAAAAAATTATTCCGAGATTTGGGTGATGTATGTCTTGCTCAACGCGCGGCGCAAAGACAAAAAGATAAAACAGATGAAGATTATCACGGCGTGGCGGTATCCCGGCAAGTCGCCGGAACGGAATCCAATCCCCGTAGAAGTTTTGCGAGAAATAAAGAATTTTTTGTAGGATCAAGAATCAAGGCAACCGAGTTGATGAACTATTCGTTCCTTGATTCGTGATACTGAATACTCGTCTATGATAAAAATTTCTCCGTCCGGCGTATCGTCACTGCTCGAGTGCCCGCGGTGTTTGTGGCTGCAGGTGCGCGAAGAAAAAAAGCGTCCCCGCGGGATTTATCCGTCCCTGCCCGACGGCATGGACAACGTGTTTAAAAAATATTTTGACGAGTATCGGGTGCGGGGCGAGATGCCGCCGGAAATTGACGGAAAAATAGAGGGACGATTGTTTGATGACTCGAAGTTTCTGCGCCAGTGGCGCGAGTTTGATTTTGGCCGCGGCGGCATACGCACCGAGAT
>CAYIQI010000135.1:0-1830 GCA_964365545.1 uncultured Candidatus Saccharibacteria bacterium | reverse complement strand
CCCTGCCTCTCCGCTTCGGGAATTTGTAGCCGCGCTTCCACATTGCGCAAAAAGGTGATCGGCTCGTTCGTTGATGACGATGGAATACTCTACCATGCCGCACGCCTCATAATGGTCTAAACGCACCGCGCCGCAAACGCAGTGACTCGCTTAATGATGGAAATAAATTGGCCTCCGCAAGGATTTACTCAACTAACTCACCATCGTAAGTATTTTGTATACTCTGGTTTTTGAGAAAATAAAACAGCCGTTGTGGTCGTGGAGACCCACAACGGCTGTACTGCAGGATGCATATCCCCGACGGCTAAAGCCCATCAGATCTCTCTTCGCGCGATGTCTCCCGAAAAGCAGGTAAATTAAGAAAATAGTGGAGGAGCATTGATTTTGCCTCCCGCTCTATTTTCTGCTTCTTCTTCGGGAGTTAGTGCTACCTCATCCAACCCCGCTTCCTGAAAAATGGGGAGTTGGAGCAAGCTCTTGACGAAAGATCTATCATTTTCCTCGACTGCCATACATATCCCTATTCGCGAAGGTCCTTATTTCCGCCGACATAAAAACATCATGCACGATATAAATATATCTGTCAAGTACCCATACTGCCGTGATTTCTCTATACTATCCGTATGGAGGTTGTTGTGGAGAAAATTTTCATTCTTTTGCTTTTGCTCGCCGTGATGGCAAAGAGTGCGGCATGGGCGATACGATCGGCCTTGGGATTGTCGCGGCTCGCCGGACTCACGGAGTTTATGATCAGCTTGGTGGTTATTACTTTCATCTCTATTTTACCCGAGACCATCATTTCGGTGCTCGCGGCTCTGCAGGGATCGCCGGCGCTCGGACTCGGCACGCTCATCGGCTCCAATGTCGCGGATCTTGCTTTGGTTTTTGGCGCGGTGGCCTTTTTTGCGCCGCATACCATCAGCGCAGAGCCCGCGTTTATCAAAGACGATTATATTTTTCTTGGATTTCTCCTGCTGCCGCTGGTGCTCGGATTTACCGGCTCGTTCTCGCGCCTTGACGGCGTTATCCTGATTGCGGCAAGCGTGATTTTTTTCTTTGTCATGGCGGAAACCAAGCGGAGGCGCGGCATACGCCGCCATGCGCATGATGATCAGCACCCGCATTCCCCGCTCGGCGCAATCAGAGATTTCGTAGTGCTTGCCGCGAGCTTGATACTCATGGGCGGCGCCGCATACTACGCCGTGCAGTATGCGGAAGGCATTGCCCGCATTGTCGGTGCCGCGCCCGCGCTCGTGGGGCTCCTGATCGTGGCGCCCGGCACCTGCCTGCCCGAGCTTATCTTTGCCATCCGCGCGGTCCGGCGGCGCCACAACACCCTGGCATTCGGCGATATCCTCGGCACCGTCATCATTGACGCGACGCTGGTGCTGGGCGTGGTCGCCGCCATCCATCCTTTTGCGTTTAACCCGCGGATGATCATTGTCACCGGCATCTTTATGCTTTTGGCAGGTATGCTGTTTTTCTCGCTTCTGCGCTCCGGCAGGAAATTGACGCGCAGTGAGGGTGCGCTCCTGCTTGCGTTTTATCTGATATTCGTTATGGTGGAGTTTGTCATCCGCAATTGGACGCCGCTCATCGGAAGGTAATTTTCTAATCCCCCATTATCAATTTCCCATCAATTCTCAATTCCGCAATTACCAATTGAAAATTAAACCGTTGATTGATTATTGATTGAAAATTGTAAAATTGAAAATTGATAATTCTCATCCATGCCTCTCAAACTCTACAACACTCTCACCCGCCGTAAAGAGATTTTCAAACCTCTGCACGCAGGTAAAGTAGGCCTCTATACTTGCGGGCCCACGGTAT
>CAYIQI010000134.1:0-1846 GCA_964365545.1 uncultured Candidatus Saccharibacteria bacterium | reverse complement strand
GGCGCGATTGTTCCAATCAAGGTTGCCCATATAGCGTACAGCCGATTTGAGCACAAATACGGAGATATGCGCGAGTTTTTCTCGCTCCTGGCGCAAGAATGCCATACGCTTAAAGTGATCGGAGAGCGCTACGGTATGACGAGAGAAATGGCGCGTCTGTACTATCGCAAGTATCTTGCGCCAGTGCTGGAGGCGAAAAACGGTCGGGAGAGGAAAAGAGTGTGCACGCTTGCGCGCATACACATAGAACAATTCCCGGACTCTGTTCTGGCAGTGTGGCGCATGGCGCGGCGATGGGGTGTGTCAGTATCAGCCCTGAATTCCGTGCGGCGAGACGGGGGTGTGGATACGCTTCGTAAAGCATTGCGGCTCAATGACTGTATGTGCCGCATCCATACGACATCCTCCGATACTGCTCTCAGTGGATGCGTTCGTTTCAGTATCAAGTGCGGAGGAGCGCAAGAGAAGTTTTCTTTTCATATCTGCGTCATCCGCTTTGCCGAGCGGCACTGGATGGATTGGGTGTACTATATCATCCCGCGCGACATAATACCGAAAGGGGGAAGTTTTAAAATCCCATTTTTGTTGTCCGCAGAACGGGGGATCGTGCGAAAAACGCCGTGGTTGATCAAATACGATTGGGCGTCATATCGCGACGCGTGGCATCTGATCATTGCGAGTAAGCAATGAATGGCAGCCGATCCGTGATATTCCGGATCGGCTTTTCCTTTTTTGGCTCTGCGGTGGTAGTATGCTGGTATGAAAATCATCGCGGATTTGCATATCCATTCGCCGTATTCGCGCGCGGTGTCCAAAGACATGACTTTGGAAAATCTGGATCATTGGGCGCGGCTCAAGGGGATCACGGTGATGGGGACCGGCGATTTTACCCATCCGGCGTGGATGAAAGAAATCAAAGCGAAGCTGGAGCCCGCGGAGGCAGGAATGTATCATTTGAAAAATAGTTATCAAGGTTCAACCTCGATAACCTCGATAATGAAACCTGCGACGCGGTTTATTTTGACCGTGGAGATTTCCAGTATTTATTCAAAAAACGGCAAGACGCGGCGCGTGCACAGTTTGATTTTTGTGCCGTCCATTGAAACTGCGGAGAAGATCAATGCGGCATTGGGCATCCGTGGCAATATCAGATCAGATGGCAGACCGATTCTGGGCCTTGGCGCAAAAGAACTTGCAAAAATCGTTTTTGATATTGACGCGCGCGCGGTCGTGGTTCCCGCTCACGCATGGACCCCGTGGTTTTCCGTGTTCGGCTCCATGTCCGGATTCGATACGCTTGAGGAATGTTATGATGAATATACAAAATACATTTTTGCGATCGAGACCGGGCTCTCGTCCGATCCGGCGATGAACCGACGGGTGTCGGCGCTGGACAATATCGCGCTGATTTCCAATTCCGATTCGCATTCGCTCCAGCGCATTGGCCGGGAAGCCAATGTTTTTGATACCGAGCTGTCGTATGACGGGTTGATGAATGCGATCAGATCGCATGACCCGAGAAAGTTTTTGTTTACCGCAGAGTTTTTTCCAGAGGAGGGCAAGTATCACTATGACGGACATCGGCTGTGCAAATTTTCTTGCGCTCCGGAGGAGACGAAGAAATTAAACAAGTTGTGTCCAAAGTGTGGAAAACCCATGACGGTGGGCGTGATGTATCGCGTGGATGAGTTGGCGGACCGGCCCGCGGGCGGGGCGCCGCCCGCGGGCGCCATTCCTTTCAAGAGTATGGTGCCACTGGATGAAATTATCGCTGGCGCGTTTGGCGTGGGTACGGCATCCAAAAAAGTAAAGGAGGAGTACCGGCGCCTGACGGAAAAAGTCGGCA
>CAYIQI010000133.1:0-1893 GCA_964365545.1 uncultured Candidatus Saccharibacteria bacterium | reverse complement strand
TCGGCGATTACCTGCTCATCGGGAAAATCTTCATATCGGGATGGAAAATGAAACAGCAAATCACGGATCGTGGCAATACCGAGCCGATGGAGCGCGGGAAATATCCGCTTTGAGATTTTGGATGCCGCAGTGATGGGCGTATCAAGAGAAAGCATTATCTCCCAATGTATGCGGATACGGCATAAAAGAAAAGCCCTGCGCCGCGCCATTGGGCGCGGTAGTAAAAAAAAGCCGTCCCGATAAGTATCGGGACGGCGATGTTGGGGCGCGTGTCGTACGCGCGTCATATTTCACCGACTTCCTGCGGTCGCAGAAATGTTTGCAGGACTTGAAACAACTCTTCCTTGTGCGTGATGGTGACGGACAGCAGACGCGGATGTTTGATTTCTCCGAGCGCGTACTGCAAGGAACTTTCGGTCAGTGTCAACTGGCTTCTCCAGTGATAAAAACTCTCTTCTTGGAACTGGATTTGTCCGTAGCCCAACATATTACACTGTACGAGTAAGTCCTGTACCAGCGTCTTGCAGACCGCATTGTCGTACGGCAGGTTGTCCCCATCGGAGAAATGGAACACATAAATGTTCCAACGGTCTACCGGATGATTCCGCGACATATGCTCCAACGCTATTTTGTAGGCCGAGGAGCATCGCGTGCCGCCGTCGTTGGACAGCGCGAAAAAATCCTGCTCTGGCACCACCTTGGCTTCGGTGTCATGCGCGATGAATACCGTCTCAACCCTTTGATACTTCAAGCGCAGAAATCGAACCATCCAGAAGAAAAAACTCTTTGCCACATACTTTTTGCTTGTGGTCATGGAGCCGCTACGGTCCATTAGCATATAGACCGCGGCGTTGGCGTGCCGCTCTTCATGTTCATCCCAGACCTTAAAACGCAAATCATCATCCGTGATCGGCCCGACCTTCGCCGGATCTCCGTGAGCCGCGCGTCTCTTGATATTCCGCACAAGCGTACGCCGTTTATCAAGGTTGGCGAGTGAGCCCCGTCTCCGGACATCGGTAAATTGATATGTCTTTACCTCCTGCTGTTTTTCCGGCTTCTCTTCGAGCCACGGCAGAGCCAAATCCTCCAGCATCATCGCGACCAGTTCATCCAAAGGCACATCCACTTCATAAGTGAGTTCTCCGGACTGATCTCCCGGTATGCCGTCTCCGGGACCCAAGCCATCACCGCGCCTGCCCAGCACATCGCCGGGTTTGCCCGCGCCCTGCCCCGTGCCTTGTTGAGGACTGCCATACTTGAACCGATACTGCTCCAGATACCGCAATGGGATTCGTACTTGTTTCTGCCCGTCTGAAGTAATGATTGCTTCCTCGGCAATCAACTCGCGCAGATTTTTGCGGATCGCTTCTTTGACTTTTTGATCATGGCGCAGTGAATCTTTCAATCCGCGCCGCCGCAGTTCCCATGGTGGCGCCATAATGTATCTCCCTATGGCAATGTTGGACGCACATCTAATTTTCAAAGAGCGTTGCCTCTTACAATACTCCGCACTTCGCTATTTTTATTATCAATTAAATGGAGTGTATGGTCAACCGCAAGAAGTTTGACTTTTATTGTCCCCGCGCTATAAATAAAACAGCACAAATACAGCGGTAAGGACCTGTCCTTATCACGGCAGTCCTTTGAAAACAACATACTATCCGAAAGCTCATTGCTTTCGGCTTTCGCACAAAGGAGACCTTGTGGCTAACTCCAGTATTCTTGACAAGATTGAGCGCCATTTACAGGCGCATCAGGTAAAGCCGTGGGAGGGTACTTTCCGAGATTTTTTGCCCATGGCGATCCGGCATCCAGAATTTGCCCGGCGCGCCCACCCACGGATTCACGAGATGATCCGCGCTACGGGCGTACGGGTTGACGAAGGCGGCAAGG
>CAYIQI010000132.1:0-1894 GCA_964365545.1 uncultured Candidatus Saccharibacteria bacterium | reverse complement strand
GGCCGTCCTCATCTATCTGCAATGCAAGGAAGCGATCTTTGCGGTATGCGCGAAAGCCATTCATGGCATCAGTGTATCTGCCTCCGAACAGGATATTGATAAGCGTGGTGAATATCCAGTTGCCAAGGCGCGTCACCGGCGTGTCATCGTAGCTTCTGCCTCCGGCGCAGTAGCGAGACGCAACCACCAAATCGTATCCTTCTTTTGCTTTTGCGACAAGTACCGGAATGGTCGCGGGATCGCAATTGCCGTCGCCCATAAACTCCATGATGATGTCGCCCTGTGCGACTGCCATCGCTTCGCGCATGCCCTGGCCATATCCGCGCTTTTTCTGGACGAGTACGGTCCAGCCGTTGGCTCGGCACCATTCAATGGTGCCGTCAGTTGAGCCGCCATCCACCACGATGATCTCATCAACCCATTCTTTGCGGATGTTGGGCAATACGTGCGGCACGGCGTCCATCTCATTCAACGTAAGGATGACGAGCGTAGTTTTCATGGAAGCAATGGACGTATCGTATCATCCAGCCTTTTTCGCAGCAAGTATTGTAATTGAACAGGCCATATCCGTATGCTAGCATGTACAGCATGAACGAAAGTGTACAAAAAATTGCGGGTCTGTTGGCGTGTCCGCAGTGCCGAACGCCGCTCGTACCGGATGCTCACAGATTGTCTTGCACTGCGTGCAATACGGTGTATCCCATGACTGACGGTATTTTGGATATGCGTACTCCCACAGATCGCGAAAAAGCGGAGGCAGTGGACTGGTCCGGTCACTGGGGCGATGAGCATCAGGGAAGTTTGTTTCAGAAGTTCTTTGGTTTTTACCGCACGCATGTGTTTGCGCGTACGGTCGCGTATTTCACCGATCGGTATTTCGTGCCAGAGGGCATCTTTGTGGAAGTCGGATCGGGTACCGCCGAGACATCAGTGCGGATGGATAAGCGTGGAGGCATGCGTACGCTTGTGGCGCTGGACATTGTATTTCCGGTACTCAAGCAATGCGTTCCCTTGATGGACGTAAAGATATGCGGGGACGGTTTCCGTCTGCCATTTCGCGACAGCTCCCTGGATGGCATATGGAATCTGGGTGTTATGGTACACTTTGAACACCGGCAGATAGACGAGATGCTCCGGGAGTTCCGGCGCGCGTTGAAACCCGGCGCCAGTCTTATTCTTTTCTGGCCCGCGACCAATTCCATACCACAAAAAATGCTGAAAGTCGTAGAAAAAATAATCAATCTCAAAAAGCGCGCACATAAATTCCAATTTCATCCCGATGAAATTTCACAGCTTCGCTCAAACCGCCAAGCCCGTGAGATTCTCCAAAGAAACGGATTCACTCCGTTGTATGTGGACTGGGGTATGGCAAGCGGCATGGCCTTCAAGTCGGTGATAGGGGAGAAGCCGGCCGCGGCGTAAAATATGAGAGATCGGTTCAAACATGCGGCAAAAAAACATTGGCTCGTTTTTGTGCTGGCTCTTTTGGTGAGCGGTATTTACGGCAGTCATCATATTTTTATCCCGCGCATATTGGGGCCGGAGCGGGCGGCCACATACCATCCACTCACGTTTGCGGCACACCCAGATGCCGCATTTTATGGCTTGCGTGCCAACGCGGTGTATCACGGCGATTGGCGCACCGGCGATGTCAGCGTGCCGGAAAACGCGGACAGTCCGTGGCTTCTGCCGCCGTTCGGGGCTGTTCTCATTGGAGGCATGGGACGCGTGCTGGGTTCTCTGGATCGCGCGTTTATCGTCTCCGACTTTCTTTTTCCGCCGCTTATTTTTGTGGCGCTCTACTTTTTGGCGTTTGAACTGACGGCTGTCCGCGCGCTGTCTTTGGCGTTCGCCTCATTCTTCATTTTTATTCCCATGGCGCTTCTTGCGTTTC
>CAYIQI010000131.1:0-1894 GCA_964365545.1 uncultured Candidatus Saccharibacteria bacterium | reverse complement strand
GCGGGTGTCGAGACGAGCGATGCGCCGCGCAAGAAGAAAAATGCGCCGCCGCCGATGGCCAGCACGATCAGGGCGATTATCGCAACCAGCCGGATCGGCAGTTTCTTTGCGGGGCGCGCGTTGAGATTGAGCGGTCGAGTATCGCGCCCGAGCGTCTGGATGAGCGACGGCTTGGTGGTTTTGATGAGCTCCTCGGCGTCCGTGCGCATAGTCCGGATCGCGATCTTGGGCGCCGGAGGAGTCGCGCCGTCTTGTTTTTGTCGTGATGTTTGTTCAGGAGGCATAACACTTATCTTTTTATCATACGCTTTTTTATCAATATGGGGTACTTGACAAGACAAATAATAAGGTATACCATATACATCATGTGATAAGGGAGCGTTTCCCCTATCGAAATGGCGATAGCCCTTTGAAAACCTGATGAGGGAGTACGCGATGAACAACGATCAGAAAGTGGTTACGATTCTCATGGCCAAAAAACTGCGAGAGATGCTGGATACATTTGTGCAGGAACACGTGGAAGTCGCGCTCGCGCACCTCGGGTTGAAACCTGATGAGTTCATGGATTATCTCATTGATCGCGCGTCGGACGCGATTGATCTGGTCAGGGCGCACAAGAGCGCGTAACCTTTTTCGGCGGTTGTTGGGGGTACCGATGCCGTAAAAACTGTAACCTCCGGTTAGTAATACAAAATCAAAAGGAGAAATTGCAATGGACGAGGAGCGTAGGCAGAAAGCACAGGAAGCAGTAGAGATTTTGGCACATGAGGCAAGGAAGGAAAGGGAATTTCTCCTTACGGTGGTGTGGAGAAACGGAACTACGATCGAAAAGGTCGTAGGGGATAGCAATATCCATAAAAAAGTTGAGGAGGTTCAGAGGGTCGGACTACGGATCTATCGCCTTGTGAAAGCGAAGTTATTCTGGGAGATCATCCCATTCCACGAAATCAGGAAGATTTCTATGGAAGAACAGTAGGAGGAGTTAGTTCCTTAACGCGTTGAAAGCGCACGTCCTCTCGTTGTGAGCTCACGGACATAAAACATAGAACTCTCAAGATTTTCCTGCGCATACGCGGGAAAACAAAACAGATTCTCGCTGGTCAAGTTTCTTGGCGGCGAGCAGAACAATGGAGATGAAATGTATCTGCGCGTCTTTATTGTTTTGCTCGTATCGTATACGGATGATGATATAACAACGCCGCCCCGACATGTCGGGGCGGCGTTGTTATATGTTATGGCAGGAATTCTTCCGGAGAGATTCTTGACTGCTTTATGATAGCGTGAAGAGTGCCGATGCGGATAGGCTTTGATTTTCCGTGGAGCGGCACCGGGACAATAATGCCCGAGCGTGCGTGCTTCCAAATAGCATGACTGCCTTTTTGGCGCGAGAGAAGAAAACCATGATTGATAAGAATGCGTATGATTTTGCGCGCGGCGATTGGCTTCATAAATTTATGCCGCCCCTGGCATGGGGACGCGTACCTCGTCTATAATCGGGTGCGCCGAGCGCAGAGGAATATATTCTTGGCTCTCTGCAAGCTCTTCAAGCCAAAGTTCAAGCACTTCATGAGCCATGGCGCGCGCTTCCTCAAAATCTTTTCCGAATGTCACGCATCCGGGAAAATCAAGGAACGAAACATTATAGCCGCCTTCCTCGGCAGGATCAAACACCGCAAAATATGAGGCAATGCGTTGGAGCCCCCCCCGCTTTGTTTTTATGATCTTTGCCATGCCTCTATTTTACTATAATGCGTGCTGTTGTCAATCGCGTCAAAATAATGACAGGCGCAGTAGATTATCTCCCGCGCGGACGGCCGAAGCGGGAGCCGCCGTGGGGCCTCATGTGGGGGCGGGGCATATCGCCTTGCTGGGCGCGGCCGCGGGCGATTTCCTC
>CAYIQI010000130.1:0-1902 GCA_964365545.1 uncultured Candidatus Saccharibacteria bacterium | reverse complement strand
GACTGATTTTGACGCAACTACAGTTTTTGGCAAATTGACTCCGCGCTCCGGCACTGCCGGCGGGCTCTCTATTCAAGGTTTTTCTGATACCGGTACTGATGCTTCACTCCAGCTCTATGGTGTCATCGGCAACGCTGACCCGACAGATACTGTCCCAGCCATTATTTTGCGCGGCAACAAAAAAAGCGGCACGGCTGACCAGGCCTTGGGGAGTTTGGAGACAGTGTTGGCGGTTCGAAACGCAACCACGAATCTGGTCACAGTATTAGGCAACGGCAACGTCGGCATCGGGACGGCGGTGCCAGTCTCAAAACTAACCGTTGACGCAGACTTCATAAGAAACAGGGCAACTGGTTCCACAAGGTATAGAAGCGATTGGGCAGTTAATAGTACACGAACAAACATAAATTCCTATGACGACACTGGCGCAACATATACACCAATGGTGATTGATGGTTCATATACCGCGTTTAATACTGGGACAACTGGAGCATTGACAGAGGTAATGAGAATAACTGGCGGCAACGTCGGTATCGGGACGACGGGGCCGGCGGCGAAGTTGGATGTGAATAGTGGTTCTGCAAGATTCGGGGACGGAGGCTCATTCAATTTCTTGATGAATGTTCCTAGCGGAACTACAGTTCGGACAACTTTCAGGCGGGTTGCGGATAGTGTGGATATGGTCACAATCCAAGGAGACGGCAACGTCGGCATCGGGACGACGGGGCCAGGGAGCAGATTAGAAGTTGAAAACACTGGAAGCGCCGATGATGTGCTTTTGCTTGAAGATTCAAGCGGTCTTTGCGAGGCACAACCCTCTACCACCGGACTCACCTGGAGCTGTTCTTCCGACACGCGATTAAAAACAAATATCCACGGTGCTTCTTCGGTTCTTACCTACATTGCCGGTATCCCTTTGAGGGATTATACGGTCATCAAAACCGGCGAGAATGTGATGGGACCTGTCGCCCAAGAACTGCAAGAGTTCTACCCGGAATTAGTTCGGGAAGGAGATGACGGCTATTTGCAGGTGTCGGCGCTCTCATCGTGGCAGATGGTAAAAGCGATACAGGAGTTGAATTTGAAGGTGGAAGATTTGACTCACGGCGCTGGCGCCACCACTTCGCCGCATACTGCGGATGACCAGGGCTTGCTCTCGGTCGTAAAAGACGCGATTACCGGCATGAAAGAATTTGTGTGGGAGAAACTTTTTGCCGACTATGTCTATGTGCGCAAGGAATTGGTGGTGGGCACGTCCGAAAAGCCGCGGGGCGCAACCCTTTACGACGTCGAAAACGGACAGCCCTATTGTTTCTACATAAAGGGAGGCGTGCCGCAAACGGCATCGGGGACCTGTGAGGGAAATAGTCACTTATTCGACAAAGCGCAGGGCGCCGCACCCGTTGCCCCGGAGCCGGGTCTGACCGAAACGCAGAAGCCGCAAGAGCCCACAGCTCCCGCCACACCCGCTCCGTTACCATCCCCGTCAACATTGGCTCCGTCAACATCCGATGTTGACGGGATTGGTGGGACAGAGGCGCCCGCCGCCTCATCCGAAACAGCGCCGGCGGAACCCGCGACCGAACCAACGCCTGAAGAATCCGCAGCCGAACCGGTTGCCGCAGAACCCCAACTAGAACCGGCGACAGATGGACCGGCTCCATCCGCATCGGGCGGAGAAGAACCAACGCCCGCTGTCTAGTCGTGGCGCATTTTGCGTATTTTTGCTCGGCGTGCGATATCACGAATAGCCCGGCAAGTGTGCCCTTTTCGTAAAACTCGTGATATTTTGGAGAGTATAGCTCGTGATATGGCCAAACCCACACCCACTACCATCGCCGCATCCATGGAACGCGCCGCGGAATCCTGCCCGCACTGCGCGTGCAAGGATTTCGTAAAACG
>CAYIQI010000129.1:0-1902 GCA_964365545.1 uncultured Candidatus Saccharibacteria bacterium | reverse complement strand
CGTTTGATATCCACACCGGCGGCGTGGATCACATCTCGGTGCATCACACCAATGAGATTGCGCAGTCGGAGGGTGCCATAGGCAAGCCGCTCGCGCGCTACTGGATGCATGGCGAATTTTTACTCATGCAAGAAGAAAAGATGGCAAAGTCCGCGGGCAATTTCTATACGCTTCGGGGTATTCTTGAGAAAAAAATCGATCCATTGGCATTCCGCTACCTCGTGCTCACCGCGCATTATCGCTCGCGGCTCAATTTCAGCTGGGAATCCCTGGCCGCTGCCGAGCAATCCCTATCCCGCCTCCGCGGTTTCCTTCATGTATCGAGGTTGAACCTCGATAATAGCCGTGAGATGAAAAGTTATCGAGGTTCAACCTCGATAATGGGAAAATGGCTTGAAAAATATCAGCAGGCATTTGATACGGCGATTTCTGATGATCTGAATACGCCTCAAGCCCTTGCCGTGATATGGGATATGCTAAACGCGTATTATAAAAATCCGGAGCGGTTTGATCCGGCGGCAGTGCGGCGCCTCTTGTTTGATTTTGATAAAATCCTCGGCCTCGGCCTTGCCGACATAAAACCCGCAAAAAAGAAAATCATTCCCAAAAAAATCCTCGCGCTTGTGGAAAAGCGCGAGGAACTGCGGCATCAAAAGGATTGGTCTGGTGCGGATCGCATCCGCGATAAGATTGTACGCCTGGGCTGGAAAATTGAGGATGGGGATCAGCCGATACTGCGCCGATCCGTTCATCTAGAATAATTAGGAACCGTCAATACTCCTCCTCGCGGCACCCGGGCTTCGTATCCCCTGTTTACTGCCAACCCAAAGAGCCAATAATAATGTTTCGGCATTACATCCTTATACTTGCGTAAAATCGCATCTGGGCGTTCTTCCTCAATCACCGTTATACTCACATCCAAATATCGGATCGTACCGGAAGCAGGGGTCGCCATCAACATTGCAGGACTTCCAACGGCCAATATATATTTTGTCGGTCCGGGAATGGATATGTTTTCCAGGACGACTTCCTGGACATACTGACGCTCTACAAAATTCGAGCCAAAGAGCAAAGCTACAACAGCTCCTAGTAGAGACCCGAGGAAAATCCCGCCTAGTCTGTCTACACTTCTTACATCCCCTACATCCCCCTTAAACCCTCGCATAGCAGCTGTTATATGATGGGATACAAAGTAATACCCACCTATACCAAAAAGTAGTACAGTCAGCATATACAATCCCTTTCCAAATAAAAGGTGCTTTCCCACAAGTTTTCCAGTCGCCTGATTGGAAAACTTTTTCTGTTTAGCGTATTGTATTACTTACCATATGGCGACACGGGATGCAACTGGCGCGGAGGTGCGGATGCCTCCGCAGGATATAGACGCCGAGATATCGGTACTCGGGTCTTTGATGCTGGACCACGAGGCGATTTTCCGCGTGGCTGATGCGCTCGCGGTGCACGATTTTTACAAATCGTCGCACCGCGAGATTTATGAAGCCATTACCGATCTTTTCACGCGCCGCGAACCCGTGGATGTCTTGAGCGTCGGCTCGCGCCTCAAAGAAAAAGGCAAACTGGACGATGTCGGCGGCTCCGCGTACTTGGCATCGCTCGTCAACGCAGTGCCCACCGCAAGTCATATAGAACATTACGCATCCATCGTCCGGCGCAAGCGGCTTCTCCGCGATCTCATCGCAGCATCCGCGCACATCGCGCGGCTCGGGTATCAGGAAGCGGACAATGTGGAGGAATTGATTGACGAGGCAGAGCAGAAAATTTTCGGCATTGCCAAGGATTCGCTGAGGCAGGAATTTTTCCATGTCAAAGACGCGCTGGAAGAAGCATGGGAGCGCATTGATCGCCTGCACAAAGGCGACGGGGCGTTGCGCGGCGTGTCCA
>CAYIQI010000128.1:0-1923 GCA_964365545.1 uncultured Candidatus Saccharibacteria bacterium | reverse complement strand
CGCTCGCGGATTTGGCGCGTCTGTGCCAGCCGTATCTGCAAGATTTTCTAACACATTTACAATATACTGACAAACTGGAGTTTGTTGGGGTATCGGACGGGAAGGTAGATGAAGTGTATCTTAGCAAGATCATCGCTCTGGAGCAGCCGCGGCTGAAGAAATTGTCCGAAATAGGGGAGCGGACAGCATATTTTTTCCGGCGGCCGGAGTATGATAAAGAGCTTTTGCGCTGGAGAAAAAATATGACTGATGAAAACATAAAGTCTGCCCTCGACTTGTCCATAAAAATACTTGAAGAAAAAGCACTGCAAGAAAAAATAGATTCGGCAGAGCGACTGCGAGATCTATTTTTTTCTGTCGAAACAGAAGTCCTGTTACATTCATCTCTGGAAATTGGAGGGGTGGAAATCGGCGGAGGACACAGAGGATTCCTGCTCTGGCCCCTGCGCGTGGCGCTGTCGGGCAGGAAAGCATCACCCGGGCCTTTTGAGATTATGGAGATATTGGGCGTGGAGGAATCGCTCGCGCGCATCCGCGCGGCAAAAGAGAAATTTTCATGACCCGTTTCTTGCCCGGATATTGTAAAATAATCCTTGTCGCGGCGCTTGTTGCAATCGCCGCTTTTTCTCTTTTGTCCATTGCGCGCGCCGAGACGCTGGAGGAATTAAAACAAGAGATCACGGCGAAAAACCAGGAGATTAAAAAATTGGAAGATGAGGCGACGAAATTTCGCGAGGAAATCGCTTCGCGCCAAACACAGGCGCGTACGCTTGCCGGAGAACTCGCGCGGATTGATACCGCTATCGCGCGTTTGCGTAAAGAAGTTGCGCTTACGGAACAGCGGATCAAGGGAAAACAGCTCGAGATAAAAAAACTGGGTATTGATATTGGCGATAAGGAGCAATCCATCGGAAAAATCCAGCAGGGGCTTGGCGCGATGATACAAGGGCTTTCTGAAAACAATCAGACAGAACTTTTTACCGTCATCCTCAAATACGGACGCCTCTCTGATTTCCTCCGGCAGATTGATGAGGCGGCGCAATTGCAGGGACGGATGCTGTATGTGATTACGACATTGAGAGATCTTCGCGCGCAGTTGCAAGGACAGAAAACCGACGCGGAGAAAAAACAATCGGAGCTCAAAAATCTCCAGCAAGCGCTCGCGGGTCAGCGCATGGCGCAAGAGGGCGAGAAAAAATCACGCAGTGATCTGCTGACGCTGACCAAGAATCAAGAAAAACAGTATCAAAAAATGCTGCAGGATAGCAAGGCAAAGCGCGTCGCACTCGCCGATGAGATACGGAGTATTGAAGAGAAAATTAAAATTACGATTGATGCGTCGCTCCTCCCGTCAAGCGGCAGGGGAGTGCTGGGGTGGCCTCTGCCACGGCTTATGCTTACGCCATGCCGCACGACATTCAAGCAGGACGCGGTAACGAATTGCGTTACTCAATATTTCGGCAATACGGCTTTTGCCGCGGCGGGCGCGTACAGCGGCAAGGGACACAACGGCGTTGATTTTCGCGCGGATATCGGCACGCCGGTATTCGCAGTTGACGGAGGAGCCATTACGGCGACCGGTGATACCGACGAGGGATGCCGCCGGGCGTCCTACGGCAAATGGATCCTTATACATCATCCGAATAATCTCTCCACTCTTTATACGCATCTCTCGGCAATCAGTGTTTCGGCGGGATCCCAAGTGAGCCGCGGTAGCGCCATCGGCTACTCTGGCATGAGCGGATACGCTACTGGCCCGCATCTGCACTTTACCGTGTTTGCGACGCAGGGCGTACAAGTGCAGGACATCCGCTCGCGCGTCTGCGGCCGCATGATGACGCTCCCCGTCGGCGCCCTGAATAGCTACCTGAACCCTCTTGACTATTTATAGTTTTATTGCCTATCGAGTGAGCGAAATGAAAA
>CAYIQI010000127.1:0-1929 GCA_964365545.1 uncultured Candidatus Saccharibacteria bacterium | reverse complement strand
CCTTGCCGCCTTCGTCAACCCGTACGCCCGTAGCGCGGATCATCTCGTGAATCCGGGGGTGGGCATGCTGGGCGAGTTCGGGTTGGCGCAAAACAATGGGCAAAAAATCTCGAAAGGTGCCCTCCCACGGCTTTACCTGATGCGCCTGTAAATGGCGCTCAATCTTGTCAAAAATACTGGGGTTAGCCATACGATCTCCTTTGCGCGAAAGCCGAAAGCTCATTGCTTTCGGATATATGTTGTTTTCAAAGGACTGCCGTGATAAGGACAGATCCTTACCGCTGGATTTGTGCTGTTTCATTTATAGCGCGGGGACAATAAAAGTCAAACTTCTTGGGTTGACCGCACACTCCATTTAATTGATAATAAAAAATAGCGGAGTATTGTAAGAGGCAACGCTCTTTGAAAATTAGATGTGCGTCCAACATTGCCATAGGGAGATACATTATGGCGCCACCATGGGAATTGCGCGGGCGCGGTTTAAAAGATAGTTTGCGCCACGACCAGCGCGTAAAAGAAGCGATCCGCAAAAATCTGCGGGAATTAATATCCGAGGAGGCAATCATCACCTCGGATGGACAGCGGACGGTCCGCATTCCCATCAGATATTTGGAGCAGTACAAATTTAAATATGGCACGCCGCAAAACGGCGTGGGTCAAGGCGAAGGAAAACCCGGCGATGTGCTCGGCAGACGCGGTGATGGCTTGGGCTCCGGAGACGGCATGCCGGGAGATCAGCCGGGAGAGCTCACTTATGAAGTGGATGTGCCTTTGGATGAACTGGTCGCGATGATGCTGGAGGATTTGGCTCTGCCGTGGCTCGAAGAGAAGCCGGAACGGATCATAATCGCCGAATCGTTCGAGATGACTGAACGGCGACACTTGCCCCGTCCGATTTCACGCATTGATATCAAGAGGACTTTGAAAGCTAATGTCAAGCGTAATGCCATTCAGCATCACCATGCAAAGGTAGATACCATCAACGAGCAAGACATCTATATCTCCACATGGGAAGAAAAAGAGGAAGCGCATACTAACGCCGCGGTCTATATGCTGATGGACCGTAGCGGCTCCATGACCACAAGCAAAAAGTATGTGGCAAAGAGCTTTTTCTTCTGGATGGTGCGGTTTCTGCGTTTGAAGTACCAAAGAGTTGAGACGGTATTCATTGCGCATGATACCGAAGCGGCTGTGGTGCCGGAGCAGGACTTCTTTGCGCTTTCCAACGACGGCGGCACGCGCTGCTCATCTGCCTATAAAATGGCGTTGGATCACATTGCTCTGAATCATCCGGCAAGCCGTTGGAACATTTATGTGTTCCATTTCTCCGATGGGGACAACCTGCCGTACGACAATGCGGTCTGCAAGACGCTGGTACAGGACTTACTCGTGCGGTGTAATATGTTGGGCTACGGACAAATCCAGTACGAGGATGAAAGTTTTTACCACTGGAGAAACCAACTGTCCCTCACGGAAAGTTCTTTACAGCATACTCTCGGGGAGATAACTAATCCGCGCCTGCTGTCGGTCACCATCACGCACAAGGAAGAGTTGTATGCGGTACTGCAGAAATTTCTGCAACCGCAAGAGGAGAAAAGTGTATAAATGTGCCGGTGCCCAACGCTGGCACACGATGCCTATCAAAGGCGTGCTGTTGCGGCCGCATGGTTTATCCGTGCGGCCTTTTTTTGTGGTTGCGGCGCAAAGGACGCGGTGGTGAGAGGTGCTACCGCAGGGCTTTTCTTTTATCATATATCCGCATACATTATAAATAATGATTACTTTGGAGACGCTCGTGGCGTCCGTGCCAAAAATCTCAAGACGGATTTTGCCCGCGCTCAAGCGTCTTGGCATCGCGACAATCCGCGATCTCTTGTTTCATTTTCCATCCCGATATGAAGATTTTCCCGATGAGCAGGTAATCGCCGA
>CAYIQI010000126.1:0-1974 GCA_964365545.1 uncultured Candidatus Saccharibacteria bacterium | reverse complement strand
GTACCGCCCCGGCCTATCTCCAAAGCGCCCCAGTGAATCGCCCTGCTGAAGCGGTGCGGGCTGTCCGACTTTGAGCATGCCGAATTCCTGTACGCCCGCAAGCTGCGAAAAATCCGCAAGGTCGGGATGAAGCCGGAGAATGGGAAGTACATCGGGCAGGCCGCGGTTGGGATAGATTCCGACGACCTTATTGTTGTCGTCGCTGATTATTACTAAGGTTTCCACATCTTTATTCTCTGGCAAATCCAGGCCGATTTCTTCCCGTATCTCCGAACCGCCTCTTGTTTTCTCGGCCTGCAGCCACCCGCCCATGGTCTCAATCAACGCGCCATCCAGGGAACAATCCTCATTGCTGCACCACAAGCCGTCTTTCACCACAGTGACATAGAATTTTGCCGGAGGGACTCGGTAATAGGGCGCAAAAGTAAGACTGCCTTTCCCCGCGACTGTTTCGCCGCCAACCCTAATGTGGCCGAATTTTGCGACACTGGCAAGCTCGTCCGGAGCATAGATGCCAAGACGGAAAAATGAGGCCGCAGCGATGCCGATGAATCCGACGAGTAAGATTGTCGCGGTGCGTTTGCGCATACTATTCTAATTGGTTATCTCAACGACACCCACGCTCCTGCCGTCGCCCCTGCGCGCTTTCAAGATAGTCCCGCATAGCTCATCCCAACGCTCTATTTCGGTGAGCGTGATGCAACCAGCGGTGTACTTGCCCGGGTGGAGATAACGTTTGTCATCGCGGTGGCTTACTTTGAACCAGACCAGCGCAAGAGCCGCTCGGTCCAAATAAGCGCGGCCTCCCTTATGCGGCGCATCCGGAATCGCTATATCATAGAGCCGCCTCTCCCAGGGATCCTTGTCGCTTTTATAGTCAATGGTCTTGTAGCGCTTTGTTTTGAGTTTCAGTATTCTGGTGGAAAGAGAATAGACAAAATGAACCGGCGCGGTATGCGGATTCTCCGCTTGTAAAAACGACGAGCCGTCAGCGTCCAGCGTCACTGATGCTCTCGTGCCTCGATCCCCGCCTTCAAGAATTGTAAAATACTGGCGACCCCCTTCTTCTTTTTCAAGCCGTACTTTTGTATGGTACGGGATGCTGAAATTGTCCCCTCTCTTTTCAGGAATAATCTCCAGCCAACCATCTCCGCCGTTCTGAAACTTCACATACATAATCGCATCTGACATCACCGCTTCAAACATGATCTCAAAGAGCGCTTTTTTCTTGCTTCGGTAGTTTCTCTTTTCCAACACTTCAGTAATCGCAGTAAAACTTTGTAGAGCGGCAGAGCGCGTGTTCACGACAAATGTCTCTTCAGCGCTCCCGATATCATTAAAAATGAGATCGCGCTCTATCACTCTGATTGAGAGCGGCAGAGAGAACGAGGTTTGGTCGGTGAAGAAATTCCCCACAGGAGCTCCCAGAATAACTTCACCCCCGCGTTTTATCTTTTTATTCAGATCAAGCGAATGACCGAGGCAATCAATTTCAACTCGTATGTCGTCGCCGATGGAATCGCCCCCGTATCGTATTTTAAGAAGTTTGAGCTGGATATGTTTTGTCATGGTGAGTTTCGTTGTCCGACGGAAAATCTGACGATGGATTTGAGCATAGATTTGGATATTTATCGCGGCATCGGCAATCCTAATTTTTGAAATGGCAAGGAGTTGAAAAATGTATTTGCGACAGGTTCATATGGCGTAGGCGGGAAGATATCGGAAGACCAGTCCTCGTCATCCGTCATATCAGGATCGATATCGGTTATGTAGACAGTACCGTCTTTCAAAATAGGTTTTACCACAGGAATGCAATCCACCATTTCGACATTTATCATAGCGGGATTATCAACACTTTTTGATATCTTTTCCAATTCAGCAATGAAAATGTTCAATCTCATAAAGATTTTTAGTTGATAATGGCTTTGTTGCACAACTACCCCCATGATATACTTATCAAATGAAGAAAACAAC
>CAYIQI010000125.1:0-2024 GCA_964365545.1 uncultured Candidatus Saccharibacteria bacterium | reverse complement strand
GCGTAATCGTATGCTCCGGATCGCACAGCGTATCGCCGGTGTGAGTGTTTTTGAGGCCCACGAGCGCGCCGATGTTGCCCGCGGAAATTTCTTTCAGTTCCTCGCGCGAGTTTGCATGCAAGCGCAAGATGCGGCCCACACGCTCTTGATCGCCGGTTGCGGTGTTGTACACATAAGTTCCGGCTTTCAGCACGCCCGAATACACGCGGAAAAACGTCAGCTGTCCCACATACGGATCCGCCTGCAATTTGAAGGCGAGTGCCGCAAACGGCTGATCATCCCGCGCCTCGCGCGTCTCCTCAACACCCGTATCCGGATGTAATCCCTTCACCGCAGGCAAATCCACCGGTGAGGGCAGATAGTCCACCACGCCGTCCAGCACCAACTGCACGCCTTTGTTTTTAAGCGCCGAGCCCGCAAACACCGGCACCAATCTGGAACTGATGGTGGCGCGCCGGAGCGCCAGACGCAAGTCATCAATCGCAATTTCTTTGCCTTCTAAATACTGCTCCGTTAGGGCGTCGTCGCTTTCCGCGATTTTCTCTACCATTTTGTGATGCCACTCGTCAGCCGATGCTTTGAGTTCTGCCGGAATATCCGTAAGTTCCAACTGCTCGCCGTGCGCCCCGCGAAAATACACCGCCTTCATCCGAATCAGATCAATCACACCCTCATGCTCTTGTTCGTGTCCGATAGGAATGGTGAGCGCAACCGCGTTGGGGGTGAGACGCTCGTAAATGGATTGGAGAGACCGCTCAAACGACGCGCCCATGCGATCCAATTTATTGATAAAACATATCCGCGGCACGCCGAATTTGTCCGCCTGGCGCCAGACGGTCTCGGACTGGGGCTCCACGCCAGCAACCCCGTCAAATACCACGACCGCGCCGTCGAGCACCCGGAGCGAGCGCTGTACTTCCACGGTAAAATCAATGTGTCCCGGAGTGTCAATGATATTAAACCGATATTCATTTTCTTTTTTCTTATGCTCATCCGCAGTCAAGCGCGTGAGATACCAAAACGCCGTGGTCGCCGCCGCGGTGATCGTAATACCGCGCTCCCGTTCCTGCTCCATCCAGTCCATCACGGTCGTACCCTCATGCACTTCGCCGATTTTGTGGGATACCCCCGTATAAAAAAGCACCCGCTCTGTAGTGGTGGTCTTTCCCGCGTCTATGTGCGCGATGATGCCGATATTGCGGATGTGTTCTAAGGGGTATTCCGACATATTTTTACATAATCCCTTCTATATCGTCTTCTCGTATTGGATTTTTATATTCAAATTCGCAATAATCCTCATCCCTTACGGATTCTATCATTTGAGCAAGTGTGTGCTTGTCATATCCCTCAATTTTCGAGATATAATCGCGTTCTGCTTCTTCAATAGCCTGACCATTCGAAGCAGAAATGTTTGCCTCAAGTTTTGCTCTATATCTGAACTTTTTGAATTCGTACATTCCCCTGGCCAACCGGCATGTCGCAATCTTTTCTTGTTCAATGTGAATCTCTTGGATAGAAAGCAATGCATCTCTTAAGGTCTTATAATCAAACTCTGCTCTCTTGAATGATTCATAAGCCCGTGCTATCTCAATTCTTGCAAAAACTGAATATAAAGCGTCAGGAGTCTCGTAATAATTTTCAGAAAACCACTTAATCGTTTGTCTTATCCGAAAATCAAGAATCAAAAGTACTAAGACAATAGTTGCCAGTGCTGATAATAAAAGAAGGAATGTCATTTTATTTTACTTATAAATCTCATGCGCGCGAAATTCATTTCATCAACTCTCTCAAACTTTTTATTTCCCGAAGTTTACCGCTTTTTTGCTCTTCTCGCGCAATCCGCACGGATTCTCTCGCATCATACAATTCAACCGCTTCCTTGATATTTCTGAACGCTTCACGGAAATTGTCTCCCTGCGAAAAACAACCCGGCAGTTTCGGTACTTTCACGCTATATCCGCCGTCGCTCTCCCGTGAAAATATCGCCGTGCAGTGTAAAATCTTACGCCTGATTATTTTCTTTA
>CAYIQI010000124.1:0-2033 GCA_964365545.1 uncultured Candidatus Saccharibacteria bacterium | reverse complement strand
TGTAGTAGATAATGGCGTTGGTATCAAGCGTGTACATGCGTCATTGAAAAGAGGGCAGTTCTCGTGTCCATCCTTTTCGTATTTTTTTTAGCTGTTTGACGGGATCTGGCTTACGATTTTTCCACATGCCGCGGATGCCGCGTAGGAGCGCCAGCCGTTCTTTCCCCGTGAGGAGCACGGGCGCGATAATGCAATTTTTTACTGCCCTTATTTTCGTTTCCATGTTTGTAATATATCCCCGCATCGTCTTATATGTCAAGATTCTTGACTGCGGTGGCGTGGGTTTGGATGAATTTTTTGCGCGGCAGGACTTCATCGCCCATGAGGATGTCAAAAATGCGGTCTGCCGCGGCGCCGTCTTCTATTCTAACCTGCTTTAAAATGCGCCGTTCCGGATCCATGGTGGTCTCCCACAGCTCGGACGGGTTCATCTCGCCGAGTCCCTTGTAGCGCTGGATTTCAATACCTTTTACATTTGCGGCCTCATCGGTGTCCGCTATCTCTTCCGTGGGTGCGCCTTTTTTGACAGCACGCTCTTTTTTTACTTCCAATTTTTGTTTTTTCAGCTCTGCAATTGCGATATTCTTCTCTGCGTCCGAATACACATAGCGAGATGTTTTACCGGCTTGTACGCGGTACAGCGGTGGCTGGGCAATATAGAGGTATCCGGCTTCAATCACGCGCGGGAAATAGCGGTAGAAAAGGGTAAGAATGAGCGTGCGGATGTGCGCGCCGTCCACATCCGCATCGGTCATGATGACAATGCGGTGATAGCGCAGGCGCGAGATGTCAAATTCGTCGCCAATGGCGGCCCCCAGCGCAATGATGAGCGATTTGATTTCTTTACTCGCAAGCATTTTGTCCAGACGCGCTCTTTCTACATTCAGAATTTTCCCGCGCAGAGGAAGTATGGCCTGGAATTTTCTGTCGCGGCCTTGCTTACTACTACCTCCAGCAGAATCCCCTTCCACTAGAAACAATTCCGAGACGCTCGGGTCGCGCGACTGGCAGTCCGCGAGCTTGCCCGGGAGCGCCATGCCGTCGAGCGCGCCTTTGCGGAGTACCGTGTCTCTCGCCGCTTTGGCGGCCTTACGGGCTTTTTGCGCCAAAAGCGCTTTGCCGATGATTTCCTGCGCGTCGCGCGGGTATTGCTCCAGCCACTCTTTGAGCGCCTCGCCGACGACCGATTCCACCGCGGTGCGCGCTTCGGGGTTGCCGAGTTTGGATTTGGTTTGTCCCTCAAACTGGAGCGCGCTGTTCTGGATTTTGACCGAGATGACGGCGGTAATTCCCTCGCGCACATCGTCGCCCGTCAGCGTCTCGTCGTCTTTTTTGAAATAATCATTTTGCTTGGCGTGATCATTGAGCGCGCGGGTGAGTGCGGTACGAAATCCCGTGAGATGCGTGCCGCCTTCGCCGTTGTAGATATTGTTGGCGAATGCGAACTCGCGGCCCGTCAAATCGTCCGTGTATTGGAGAGCCGTCTCCACGAGCACTTTGCGGTTTTCGCTCACTTCGGCCTCGCGGATGCAATAAAACACATGCTCATGCTGTGGCTCGTCGTTGCGGTTCAGATACCTGATATACGAGGCAATGCCGCCCTCGAAATGAAATGTGTAGGGGCGGATGAGTGGCGTGCCGTCTTTGGATTTTTCATCCCCTCGCGCGTCAATGACGCTCACATGGATCCCTGCGGTAAGATACGCTTGTTGGCGAATATGATCCAGAATCTTATGTAAATCAAACTCTCTATTCTCAAATATTTGCGGATCCGCGGCAAAGGTAATACTAGTGCCGGATCCGTCGCATTTGCCTATTTTCTTCACCGGCCCCTTCGGTACGCCGCGCACATAGTCCTGCCGGTACTGCTGGGAGTCGCGGCAGACCTCGGCGGTCAAGGACGCGGACAGCGCGTTGACCACCGATACGCCGACACCGTGCAGTCCGCCGGATACCTTGTATGCATCGCCGCCGAATTTGCCGCCGGCGTGGAGTGTCGTGAGCACGGTTTCCAGCGCGGATTTCTTGGTCTG
>CAYIQI010000123.1:0-2039 GCA_964365545.1 uncultured Candidatus Saccharibacteria bacterium | reverse complement strand
CTTCGTATCTTATCTTTACCGGCACGACCAAAATTATGGCGACCATGGGCGCGCGTCCCGATGAGCCGCCCGCCGGAGGCCGATGGTATCTCGCACCCCTGAAGCTCGCGATTGCGCGTACGCTGGGGAGGAGTGCGTGGATCAAACGGCGGCTGGTGCCAAAACTCTGGTTTTGGTTCTTTCCCGAGCGGCCGTTTGCCGCGCTGTTTGAGAACTATCATCCGGATTTGGTTTTTGCGCCGCATCTGTACGGATGGTTTGATACGATGTTGATCGGCGAGGCACGGCGGCGCGCCGTGCGGACGCTCGGCATGCCGGCAGGATGGGACCATTTGGATAAATATTTTCTCCCCCTGCATGCGGATCGCCTGCTGGTGCCCAGCACACAGGTACGGCGCATGGCGTTGGAACATCAGGCGTATGCGCCGGAGCAAATCGCCATTGTTGGTTTTCCTTATTTTGATTTTATTACGCGCAAGGAGTATTTGCGACCGCGGCGCGATGTCTTGCGCCAGCTCGGATTTGGAGAAGATACGCAATATATCCTGTATGTTTCCGGGAGCGCGTATTGCCCGGACGAGCCGGATATTATTGGCGAGATGCTGGCATGGGCGGATCAGGGGAAATTCGGCGAGCGCGACGTGCGGCTGGTCATACGGCCGTATCAGGGCGGCAGGAGGCAGGATAAACAATTTGATATGCAGAAATTCAAGCGCTTTGAAACGCATCCTCGCGCGGTGTTTTATCGGCAAGAGTTTTGGGGAGATGCGGAGCAGAGCGCATATTTTTTGAATATCCTGACGCACGCGGATGTGGTGATGGGGGTGTACACGACGATGCTGATCGAGGCGGCGGCACTCGACCGGCCCCTTGTCGCGCCCGCATTTGACGGGTATCACCGGCGCCCGTATCATCGCTCTATCCGGCGGTTTGAGGAATTTGACCATTTCCGGGAGGTGCTTGCGTCGGGTGCCGTGCGCCAGGCCCGGAGTTTCGATGATCTTCTTGCGATCCTGCGCCGTTATCTCGATGACCCTGCGGTTGACGCCAATGGGCGTCGCGCTCTACGGGAGCAGATATGTTATCGTTTGGACGGCAAAGCGTCAGAGAGGATCCTTGATCAGATCTTTACAGATGCCGGTCTTTCATAGTAGTGTAGCCGTATGGTGCGCAACAGTAACAAACAAAATAGAGAGGTGCCGGTTGCGGCGGACAAGAGATCTGTGGATATCGCCTGTTGCAATTTTCGCGCATGAGGCATAATATATTGTTTATGGTTACTCTGAACAAGCGGTTTGCATAGAGGAGGGTTGAGCATGACAAAGAAGAGAATCATGTTTACCGGAGGATTTACCTCGCATGCATCCGTGTATCCGATAAATTATACGCGTCCCGATCTATCGGCGCTCACGGGATATGGCAATCTGGCGCGGTTTGCCGTCACGCCGTAAGCATATCCATAAACCCCATATTCTGCCGCGCGCACAGGAGTACAGCCGTGGCACCAAACTTAATGTCAGACATATCTCGGGTTCCGTCAGACGGCTATAGAACGCTTTTTGATCCGCTCTTGGCGCGGCTGAGGGAGCGGCGCATCCGGCCATATATCCGTAAAGGATGGTCGTTGTTGGATATTGGTTGCGGCAGAGGAGAACTGCTTTTTAGTCTCGCCGATTTTTTGGGGCAGGGCGTTGGCATTGACCAGCGAGCGGAAGAAAATAAGAGCGTGGGGAATGTTCGGCTCGTTGCCGCAAGGGTAGACACGACTCTTCCGTTTGCCGACGAATCGTTTGATGCGGTGTCTTTGCTTGCGGTTCTGGAGCATCTTGAGCATCCGGACGCGATTCTTCGCGAGATCCGGCGCGTGTTGCGGTCCGGCGGCAAGGTTTTGATTACGGTTCCTACATTGTGGGCGCGACCTGTACTGGAGTTCCTCGGGTTTCGTCTTGGCGTGATATCGCGCGAAGGCGTTGCTGATCATAAAAGGTATTATACCAAAGAGACGCTCGCCACGGATCTTGCGCGCGCGGGATTCGCGA
>CAYIQI010000122.1:0-2045 GCA_964365545.1 uncultured Candidatus Saccharibacteria bacterium | reverse complement strand
AGCTTTGGCATTTGGATTTCGCATATATGAGTCCAGAAACAGTAAAACTGCTCGCCACCGCGGGCGCCATTGTCGGCGGTACCGCAGTGCCCGCCATCGCCATCGCGCTTATCGGCGCCAAGGGGCTGGAGGCAATCGGCCGCAATCCGGAAGCCGCGGCAAAAATACAAACCGCGATGATTCTTGCCATCGCTTTTGCCGAGGCAATCGCAATTTATGCGCTGGTCGTGGCGCTCATCATTAAGTTTGTCTGATTAATGAGCGAGCTTCTTCACAATTTCGGCGTTGATTGGCGGCTGCTGATAGCGCAGGCCGTAAACTTTTTTGTCCTGCTCGCGGTGCTGTGGAAATTTGCGTACCAGCCGATCTTGGGCATATTCCGCAAACGGCGCGCCGATATCGCCCAGGGGCTTGCGGACGCGCGCGAAGCGGGCGAGCATTTGGCGCGCGTGGAAAAAATCGGCGAGGGGAAATTGAACGCGGCGCGGCAAGACGCGCTCGGGATCGTGAATCAGGCCGAGTCGCTCGGGAAGCAACGCAGAGAAGAAATCCTTGCCGAGGCCGCGCACAAAGGCGAGATGGTTTTGGCTGACGCCAAACGCGCCGCAGGCGAGGAACAGGCAAAAGCCGAGGAACTTTTTTTTGCGAATGCCGAGGAGCTGATGCGCGAAGGCATCGCCAAAGTACTCGGCCGACAAACACCCGAGGCACGCGATCGGGAATTAATCCGTCAGGCGCTTACTGAACTCAAGACAGCGACGAAAGTATGAAGCATACCACCGGACAATATGCAACGGCTCTCGGCACGGCATTCACTAGCGCGCCGGCCGCGGAGCGGCCTGCGCTGATACGCCGCTTCATGGCATTGCTCCGCAAAAACCGCGATACGCGCCGGCTCGGCGCTATTATGCGCAAAGTAGAAAAGCAATCTCTCGCGGATCAGGGATTGCATAAAGTCGCGGTGACATCGGCGTCCCCGCTGACGCCGGAGCTGAAAAAAGATATTGCCGCGACACTCGCCCAAAAACCCTTATGGCAAGAAATCGTAGACCCGGCAATGCTCGGCGGCATCCGCATACTCATTGACGACGAATTGCTCATTGATGCTACTGCCCGCCGCCGCCTTGATCAGATGTTTCGTGCCTGATCAAGTATATATTTAGTGTCATCCCCGCGTAAGCGGGGATCCAGAGATATAAAACAAGACGCCGTATTCCCGACCAAGTCGGGAATGACAAAATTTATGAAAGACACGATCATAACGCATTTAAAAAGAGAGATCGAGGGATTTAGCGCCCAAGTGAAAGCCGAGAAAATCGGGCATGTGTTGGAAGTGGGCGATGGCATTGCAAAAGTGTATGGGCTTGCGGATGCGGCGTCTCAAGAAATGCTGGAGTTTGAGACGGATCGCGGTATCGTGCAGGGGATTGCTTTTAATCTTGAAGAAGACGCGGTCGGCGCCATACTGCTCGGCGATTGCACGGGCGTGCGCGAGGGAGGGGTGGTGCGCCAGACCAAACGAGTACTTTCAGTACGGGTAGGGGATGAACTCATCGGACGCGTCATAGATCCACTCGGCGTCCCGCAGGACGGCCGCGGACCTATTTTTAAAAACGATACTGAAGCCGTATTTTTTCCGGTGGAACGGGCAGCACCCTCGGTAACAGCGCGCGAGCCGGTGGGCGTGCCGTTGCACACCGGCATCAAGACCATTGACGCGATGATTCCTATTGGCAGGGGACAGCGCGAGCTCATCATAGGCGACCGACAAATCGGCAAGACATCCATCGCGATAGACACGATTATCAATCAGGGACGGGACACGCGCCACGCAACGCCGATTTGCATTTATGTTGCGATCGGCCAAAAAGAATCCAAGATTGCAAAGATTGTCGCAGAACTCAAAACTGCCGGAGCCATGGAGTACACCATCGTGGTATCTGCTCCGGCATCCTCGCCGTCGCCGCTATGGTATCTGGCGCCGTACAGCGCCACTGCAATCGGCGAATATTTTATGCATGCGGGGCGCGACGCGCTCGTAATCT
>CAYIQI010000121.1:0-2049 GCA_964365545.1 uncultured Candidatus Saccharibacteria bacterium | reverse complement strand
TAAAACCCCTTTCCGTCCGCATTGCACTTACTACGCGACCGCTTGGTAAGTGCAACGAATGAAAATATATCTTATTGACACAAAAAGACCCGATGCCGGAGATGGCATCGGGCTATAGTGGATGCTACCCAAACAACATAGCATCCTGGGCCATAAGACCTTCCTTTTGAAAGAGCCAGTTGATGGCAGTAATGATCCGCGCATACTGCTCGCCCTCGGCGCTTACTTCGAAGCGCAATTTACCACGGGCATTCACCCATGTTAATACCACACCGCCTCCAAATGTAAAAAACCCGCTGGTCTTGCTGATAACCTCATCAGCAATCAAAGCATAGTCCTCGTCCGTGAGACCAGCAAACGGATCACTAAAACTATCCTTTGTCTGATCCTGCGTATCACCCGAAATTCTCCGCATCTTGCGCACGATACAAACAAAATCATCCGCATAAAGTATACGCGTCCGCATAATACACTCCCTGTGGCACGGGTTGGCAAAAAGTGCTATGGTATAAATATCATAAACACTTTGGTATGTCAATGCATCTGAAGGAACGCGCGCGGGCGGCGCCCCGTGCCCCGGGAATATACATTTTCCGACGCGGCAATACTCCTGTGTACATCGGTAAAGCCGGCGATCTGAAAAAACGCCTGGCGTCGTATTTTCGCGCCAATGCGGCGTCGAAAGTGCGTGCTCTGCGTACAGAAGCGACTATGCTCGTATGGCAGGAAACCGACTCGGAAGTCGCCGCGCTCATCCGCGAGGCGGAACTGATAAAAAAACATCTCCCCAAATACAATGTGCTCCTGCGCGACGACAAAAGTTATTACTATGTTGCGCTTACCCGCGAGCAATTCCCCCGCATCCGCGTCGTACACAAAACGCATCTTACGGATGAAAAGTTCGGACGCGCCATCGGCCCCTTTACCAGCGGCACTGCGATTTTCGGCACCCTGCGCCTCCTTCGGCGGATATTTCCCTATTGCACCTGCAAGCAAACACACCGACGTCCGTGCGTCAATGCCCAGATCGGCAGATGCCATGGCTTTTGTTGCTCCAGAAGCAAATTCCAAACCATAAACTCCGAATTACAAAAAGAATATATTGCGAGTATACGAAATGTTATTGCGGTATTGAGCGGCAAAAGAAAAATGCTCTTGTCGCGGCTCAAGCGTGAAATGCGTACCGCATCAAAAAATCAGGAGTTTGAGCGCGCGGCGCGCCTGCGCGATCAAATCGCGGGATTGGAGAATGTGTTTTCGCATCGGCAAACACTTGAATCAGGACGCGGAAGGCATGAATCAAGAAAAAGAGATTGGCGGAAAATACAAAAAGAGATACAGGGTGTATTGAATACCGAAAAGCGCATCTCGCGCGTGGAAGGGTATGATATCTCCAACATCTCCGGCACCGCGGCAACGGGCTCCATGGTCGTATTTGTGGATGGAAATCCTATAAAATCGCTCTACCGTCAATTTAGAATCAAAAATGTGCCGCATGCCAACGATGTCGCCATGCACGCCGAAATGATGCGTCGGCGTCTTACGCATTATGAGTGGGGTATGCCGGACTTGCTGGTGATAGACGGCGGCAAGCCGCAAATCAATGCGGTGGGGCGGGTATTGAGAATCAAGAATAGGGAATCAAAAATCATGCTCACAGCACTGGCAAAACGCGAGGAGGAATTATATAGTGAGGAGAGGGCGAAACCCGTGCGGCTTGATGCGCTCTCGCGCGACACGATGCTTTTTTTCCAGCGCGTGCGCGACGAGTCGCACCGCTTTGCAAAAAAATATCATCACAAACTCCGTGAAATATTCTATCGTCGTGAAAATCTCAAAATTAAAAACTGAAAAACGCCAAGGGAGAAAGAAAAAACGCCGCTACCCCGTGAGCGGCAGGAGTGTTTTTGTACTTGAAAAAGTAAAACGCCGCTGAAAGCGGCGTTTTAGAAATTCTGAAGCCAAGCTAAAACCCTTCTTGCGTGAGGGATTGAAGCGCTTCTTTGGCTTGTTTGGAGACGCGTTTGGGGATCTCCACTTTTATTTCTA
>CAYIQI010000120.1:0-2082 GCA_964365545.1 uncultured Candidatus Saccharibacteria bacterium | reverse complement strand
AGAGACAAAGATTATAAATTGCTGGCAGGGCATATAAAACAAAAACAACCAAAAGTTCAATTTGATTTAGTCGCTACAAACGCCGTTCTGCCGTTGTTTGGCACGAGTAAAATTTTGGTTTAATGTTCAGAGATGAGATATTGGAAAATAGAAATCAGGAATCGGGAATTCTATGAGGGCTACGCGGCGCTTACCGCGGTTTTGCTGATTATTTTCTCTTCGCTCGCAATTCTCGGCGGGCTGGCGTTTTTTGCGGTGCAAGAGGCGGGAGTGAATCGCGCGTACGGGCGATCGGTTGCCGCGCGTGCGGCGGCGGAAGCCGGTGTGGAAGACGGGACATACCGGATTCTCGCGGGCAAGCAGATTGGCTCGTCCGAGACGCTGGCGGTGGGGAGCGATCTCACCACCGTGTCGGTTATCACCGTCGGCAATCAGCGCACGGTGCGCTCCGAGGGTGTTCGTGCCAATGTCCAGCAGGCATTGGAAACGCACATGGCAGTGACGACTGATGCCGTGAGTTTCTATTACGGCGTGCAGGTGGGGGATGGCGGGATTACGATGAGTAACGGCGCCCAGGTCACGGGCAATGTGTATTCCAACGGCAGTATCAGCGGCGGCACCGTGACAGGAGACGCGACGGTTGCGGGCGGCATCTCGACCGATCCCCCATTGCAATGGGCGGCCGATGATACGGATCAGTTCTTTGCGACATCCGCGGCGAATCGCGATATTGCGCAGTCCTTCACCGCTCCGGTAGCGGGAGCGCTCAATAAGGTGTCGGTGTATCTTGCAAAAGTGGGGACACCCGCGTCCAATATCACCTTGCGTATTACACGAGATAGTAGCGGCAAGCCGGACAGGAACGGCGAGCTTGCCAGCGGCGCGATTGCGTTCTCACAAGTCGGCGCGACGGCATCGTGGATAGATGTACCATTGGCAAGTCCGCCATCTCTTGCTAATGGTACGAAATACTGGATCGTGCTGGATTACGGCAGTAATTCCACGACAAATTATTGGAATTGGCGCAAAGACGCAACGGATGGATACGCGGACAATACCGGCAGATACGCCAACGACTGGAGCTCCTCTTCGGCGGCGTGGGTCAATACCGGCGGCGATTTGCCGTTTCGTGTCTGGGTGGGCGGCGCCAATACCAAGATTGCCGATATGACGATTGGCGGCACCGGGCGCGCGAATCTTTTTGACAATGTAATCGCCGGCGGCGCGTCATGTCCCAATGCCAACTGTATTGTGGAAAATCCGAGTCATCGGGATATGCCGATTTCTGACGGCGTGATACAAGATTGGCGGGACGAGGCGGCGGCAGGCGGCACGATAAGTGGCAATTACACGGTATCCGGATCACAAAGTTTAGGTCCCAAAAAAATCAACGGTAATCTGACAATAAGCGGCGGCGCGACATTCACGATGACGGGTACATTGTGGGTGACGGGGACGCTTGAAACGGAAAATAACACGACACTACAGCTCGGCGCGGGCTACGGCGCGGATTCCGGCGTGATGGTGGTCGACGGGACGGCGGATATTTCCAATAACACGGCGATCTTCGGATCCGGAACCGCGGGGAGTTATTATATGGTTTTGGATGCGAAAAACGCGCCGACGAGTCAAGTCATGGATATTAGCAACAATGCGGCGGGAGCGATTTTCTATGCGCCGCACGGGAGGATACATCTCAATAACAATGCGGGCGCAAAAGAGATTACCGCTTACGGGCTTGATTTGGATAATAATACGAATGTAACTTACGAATCCGGACTTGCAGATACGCAGTTTTCCTCCGGTCCGTCCGGAGGATACGCGATTGAGTATTGGAAACAAGTGCCATAGACAGAAAATGTGTTATCATTGTTATCATATGGAGATGGGGATGAAAGAGAAAATCGTACAGTGGGTAAAGCGGCGGACGCGCCTGCCGGTGGCGGGTTTGGATATTTCGGATCGCAGTATCAAGTACGCGCGATTTATCCCGTCATCACGACGATGGCGCGGGGGGGGCGCCGTGATACTTGCCGAGTACGGCGAGGAAGAAATTCCCGAGGGCGCGGTGGTGCGGGGTGT
>CAYIQI010000119.1:0-2116 GCA_964365545.1 uncultured Candidatus Saccharibacteria bacterium | reverse complement strand
AACTCACTCCTTCCCGCCGAGGAGATTGAGCGCGAGCGGCAGGTGGTGGTGGAAGAAATGCATAAAGACCGCGACACGCCGACGCTCTATATATGGTGGATATGGGAGCAATTGCTCTGGGGCGATCAGCCCGCGGGGTGGGATGTGATCGGCACGGAGAAAGTAATCCGCGCATTGACGCGCGATGATTTTGTAAATTATTTCCATCATCAGTATGTGGCGGGGAATACGGCGGTGGTGATTGCGGGGAACTTTGATGAAAGTAATGCGATAGAACGCGTACGGCATCTTTTTGCCGGTACGCGGACGGCGCCTCCGATGCGCCAAAAGCCCGCGGTGCGCGAGGATCAGGTGTCGCCCGCATTGCATATAGAGTACAAAGAAACGGATCAGACGCATATTGCCCTCGGATTTCGCGGATATGACGCGCATCATCCGCGGCGTATGGCGGCGGAAGTGCTTGCCGCGTTGCTCGGCGGCTCATGGAGCGCGCGTATGTGGGACCGCATCCGTGAGAAACTCGGCCTTGCCTACACCGTGTTTTCGGCGCACGAGTCCTACTCCAATCGCGGGTATCTCTTGACCTATGCGGGCGTTGATCACAAAAACGCCGAGCGGACCATCGCGGCGGCGCTGGAGGAGTACAAAAATATCAGCATTGCTCCGCCTTCGGTAGAGGAGCTGAAGCGCGTCAAGGATTACATCCGCGGCACCACACTCATCGGATTGGAACAATCCAATGCGGTTGCCAGTTTCATCGGCAGTGAGGAGATGCTTACCGGGCGTCCGCAGACCGTTGACGAAATGTTTGCCAAACTTGACGCGGTTACGGCGGAAGATATTTCTGCGGTGGCGCGCGAGTTATTTGTGCCGTCGCGCCTCAACATTGCCCTGATAGGTCCGTTCAAAGACCCCGCGCCTTTTGAAGAAATTATTAAAAAATGGTAGAGTAGGGCATATGCAGAGCCGTGATACGCAGTATTTTTCAATTTCCGCCGGGACGATTGTCCGGATTCTTTTGATAGTGCTGGGATTTGTCGCGGTCTATATGGTTTGGGATATTATCGTGGCATTGTTGTTTGCCGTGATTGTTGCCTCGGCCCTTGAACCCGGCATTGAGTGGCTGAAAGCGCGGGGCATCCCCCGGATTTTGGGAGTCGTGATGATTTATCTCGTGATTGCCTTTGCCCTGTTTCTGCTTATCTATTTTGTCTTCCCTCTTCTCCTTGAAGACCTGCAGAGTTTTTCGACGATTTATTCTTCATTTGAAAATCAGTTGCGGTCGGGACTGGCGCAGGCGGGGACGCTGCCCCTAGCTTCTTTTTTGACCGCGAATCTGGGGGAATTTTTGAGCATTCCGCTGGCGCGCCTCGGGGGGCTGACTAGTGGCATTACTCGTATCGTTTCCGCGGCATTTGGGGGGATATTTGTGCTTCTTCTGGTATTTATATTTTCATTTTACCTCGCGGCGCAAGAGCGCGGGATTGAGAGTTTTCTGCGGCTCGTCACGCCGCTCCGGCAGGAGCCGTATGTTATGGATTTGTGGGAACGGTCCCAAAAAAAACTTGGGAAGTGGCTTCGGACGCAAATGTTGTTGGGCGCGATTGTAGGACTTTTGATTTTCTTCGGCTTGACCATACTTGGTATACCCCATGCATTTTTCTTTGCGCTTATTGCCGCTATTTTTGAGATTATTCCGGTGGTAGGGCCCATTCTCGCTGCGGTGCCAGCGGTTGCGGCGGCATTTCTTGTCTCTCCGGTGTCGAGTATTTCAGTTGTCGCGCTTTATGTGATTGTCCAGCAGACCGAGTCGCATATCATTGTGCCGGTCGTGATGCGTCGCACTATCGGTTTGAGCCCGCTGGTTGTGGTGCTGGCACTGCTTGCGGGCGCCAAGCTCGGCGGCATCTTCGGGATATTGCTCGCGGTGCCGCTGACCGCCATCAGCGCGGAGTTGTTGAATGACTGGGACAAGAAAAAACGCGCGTTCCTACCCGAATAGTTATTATATTAGTTATCGGAGAAAATATATTGCGGCAAGCGCGATGACAATTTGAAACGGGATTCCGATGAGAGGATACGGACCAAGTTTTATCTTGGTGTGGCAGAAGTCGTG
>CAYIQI010000118.1:0-2133 GCA_964365545.1 uncultured Candidatus Saccharibacteria bacterium | reverse complement strand
GGATGGGGGATGAAGAACGCGACCATTGCAATCGCCGGGTCGTACGCATACGGATATTTGAAAAAAGAAGGCGGCGTACATCGGCTGGTTAGGATCAGTCCGTTTTCTGCACAACAATTGCGACATACCTCTTTTGCTCTCGTAGATGTGATGCCCGAAATGGTAGCACCCGAGGAGGTGGAGATAAAATCCGAGGATTTAAAAATAGATTTTTTCCGCTCGTCAGGCCCGGGAGGACAGAATGTCAACAAACGCGAGACGGCAGTGCGGATTACGCACCTGCCGACGGGACTGCAAGTCGCGTCGCAGGTGGAGCGATCGCAGGAGAGCAATCGCGAGACGGCCCTCGGAATTTTACGAAGTCGTCTGTATCAATTACAATTGGCACAGCAGGAGCAGGAGCGGCGGGGAGTCAGACAAGAAAAAGTAAAAATAGAATGGGGGAGCCAGATCCGTTCTTATGTTCTCCATCCGTACCAGATGGTCAAAGATCATCGCACCGGAGAGGAGACATCGCAGATAGATCGGGTGCTCGACGGCGCGCTCGACGAGTTTATCGAGGCGGAGATAAAATTATGATATTTTTCGACAACATATCCAAAATATACAACCATGCGTCGGTGGCGTTGCGCAACATCACGCTCCGGATAGAGCCGAAGGAATTCGTGTCCGTGGTTGGCTCGTCTGGATCGGGCAAGACCACGCTCCTCAAACTCCTCATTCGCGAGGAAGACCCGACCGAGGGCAGTATTTTTTTGGACGGTATGGAGGTGTCGGCAGTAGCGCATCGCGATTTGCATCATGTGCGTCGGAGGATTGGCACCGTGTTCCAGGATTATAAACTGCTTCCGACAAAAACCGCGGCGGAGAATGTCGCGTTTGCCATGGAGGCCGCAGGTAGGGGAGACGCGGAGATTGAAGAGGATGTGCCGCAGGTTTTGGAGCTCGTGGGGCTCTATGACAAAATGGATAATTTCCCGCACGAGCTCTCCGGCGGCGAAAAACAGCGCGTGGCGATTGCCCGGGCGCTCGTCAATCGCCCGGAGGTGATTCTTGCCGACGAGCCGACCGGCAATCTGGACCCGGTGAATACCTGGGAAATTATTAAACTCTTGCAGAAAATAAACGGACTGGGCACGACCGTCATGCTTGCGACGCACGATAAAGAAGTCATCAACGCGATTGACAAGCGCGTGATAGTGCTGGATAAAGGAGAGGTGATCAGTGATAAAGAACGCGGCAAATATTTGGTATGACCGGGACGACTATCCAAAGAATGATTGCGGCAGGACTCCTCGCGTTCAAGCGTAACGCGTGGCTCTCTACGGCGACGGTCATGGTGTTCGGGCTCACCCTCTTTGTGCTGGGCAATTTGGTATTTGTCGGCGCCATTGCCAATACCGCGCTCCATTCGCTTGAATCAAAAATAGACATCAGCGTGTATTTCAATCAGGATGCGTCGGAGGCGCAGATCCTCGCGGTCAAGCGCGATCTTGACGCATTGCCGGACATCCGTGAGACCGTATACATCTCGCGCGAGGATGCGCTTGCACGGTTCCGCGACCAGCATAAGGACGACGCGCTTATTGCGAGCGCCCTCACGGAGCTTGGCGACAATCCCTTGCAGGCAAGCATCATGATCCGCGCCCATGACCCGATGCGGTATGGCGCAATCAGCGAGGCATTGGCAAAGAAAAATTATCTCGGCGTTTCTAAAATAAATTACTCCGAGAATCAGGCCGTGATCAATCGCCTTGCCTCCATCGCCTCCACCGTCCGCGGCTCCGGCGCCGTGCTCGCGCTCTTTCTCGCGTTTATCGCAGGGCTTGTCGCGTTCAATACCATCCGTCTTGCGATCTATACCATGCGCGAAGAGATTGGTATCATGCGCCTCGTCGGCGCCACGGCGTGGTTTATCCGCGGACCCTTTCTTATTAGCGGGTTTCTCTACGGCATCGTCGCGGCGGTTGCGGTGACCGCGGTGTTTTTTCCGCTCGCATGGCTCATCTCGCCGAAGATTACTCTCCTCGTGCCGGACTTCAATCTCTTCGCGTATTTTCTCACCAATCTTCTGCAATTTTTCACCATCATGTCTGTGACCGGCGTGGTACTCGGAGTCGGCTCCAGCTATCT
>CAYIQI010000117.1:0-2178 GCA_964365545.1 uncultured Candidatus Saccharibacteria bacterium | reverse complement strand
GGGCAAGCGCGGATACTCCGATCCCGCCAATCCCAATAAAATGAATCCGTATCATGCCATAAATACTACACTATTTTTGCGCCACGCTCAAACCGCCGGAAAGAAAAATCCTCTCCCTACGTGGCGCAAGGATGAAAGCGCCGCGCTTTCCTCGGAAAGCGCGGCGCTTGTTGCAGTTGATTAGCGCGTCAGAACTCCGTAGTTTCTATGACGCCTTTCTCGTCCACGAAAAATGTCCTGACGGTTTCTATCTCCGGAAAAATCTTTTTTATGAGCTCGCGCGCGATCCGATGTCCGCGGCCGTGATACGCGATCTCCTCGTCCGGGTTGTGGTTGAAGCGCGCTCTCCCGCCGCAGGCCCCGCAGTCCGCATGGGTCAGCAGCCATGCTTCTTTGGCGCCGTGCAGTTTTGCGGACAGCCGGATTTGTTGAAGAAGAAATTTTTGTTCCTCTTCGTTTTCTGGATCAAACAGCGCCTTTGCGCCGCCGGCAACGGATACGATGTCGTAATGCCGCTCCCCGAGCGACGCCAGAAACCGCTGGATTGTCGGCACGAAGCGATCGTCAAAACAATGCACAACCACGACTGCTTTGCCGTAATGATCAAGCGGACTCGGCTCTAAAAAGATGTAATCGCTTGGCATATTATTGGGCAAGCACGACCACCTCGCTCCCGGGACGCACTTCCAAAAATCCTCCGGCAAGCGGGATGTCAGTGCGTTCGCCGCTTTTCCGCACGACCGCAAGCGATGGCCCGGTGATGCGCGCAATCAGCGGCAGGTGGTGATCCAGCACAGCCATCTGCCCCATCGGCGTCTCGCAGATGAGTTTTTCCGCCGCGCCGTCAAACAGCGTAGATTGGAGGGTATAAATGGATACGCGCATAAATAATGTCCAATTTCAAATCCCAATTCCCAAAAAATGACCAATGTCTCAATGTCCAAAATTATTTTGGATTATTGGGCATTGGAGTTTTATTAGTCATTGGAACTTGGGCGTTGGGATTTTTATGTTACCTCCTCTATTCCGCCTTTCATGTAAAACGCGTCTTCGGATTTTGCGTCATGGCGACCCTCCAGTATCTCGCGGAATCCGCGGATCGTGTCTTCTCTTTTTACAAATTTGCCCGGCAATCCGGTAAATGTCTCTGCCACAAAAAATGTCTGGGATAAAAATCGCTGGATTTTGCGCGCGCGGTACACCGTGGTCTTGTCTTCTTCCGAGAGTTCCTCCATGCCCAGAATATTGATAATGTCCTGCAGTTCCGCATAGCGCTGGAGGGTTTTCTGCACCCCGCGCGCGACGGCGTAATGCTCCTCGCCGATGATGCGGGGATCCAGCGCGGACGAGGTGGAGCCGAGCGGATCCACCGCAGGATAAATACCAAGCTCGGTGAGGGCGCGGGAGAGTACGATGGTGGAATCCAAGTGTCCGAAAGTCGTTGCGGGCGCGGGATCGGTAATGTCGTCCGCCGGCACATAAATCGCCTGCACCGAGGTAATGGAGCCACGCGTGGTAGAGGTGATGCGCTCCTGCAATTCGCCCATCTCACTCGCAAGCGTGGGCTGATAGCCGACTGCCGAGGGCATACGCCCGAGCAGTGCCGATACCTCCGCACCCGCCTGCGAGTAGCGGAATATATTGTCTATGAAAAGAAGGACATCTTTGGCTTCCTCATCGCGGAAGTATTCCGCCATGGTGAGTGCGGTAAGCGGGGTCCGCAAGCGCGCGCCCGGTACTTCATTCATCTGACCGAACACGAGCACTGCTTTGTCAGCTACGCCCGACTCCTGCATTTCAAGCAGGAGGTCATTGCCCTCGCGCGTGCGCTCCCCTACTCCGGCAAACACGGACACGCCGCCGGACTCCTCCGCGACATTACGGATGAGTTCTTTGAGAAGCACCGTCTTGCCCACACCGGCTCCGCCGAAAAGCCCGACTTTACCGCCACGGATGAAAGGGGCGAGCAAATCAATCACTTTGATGCCGGTCTCAAATATTTCTGTTTTGGTGGAGAGATCGGTGAAGGGCGGTGCTGGTCGGTGGATGGGCCATCGCGTGGTGAATGATTTGTCGTCCGGGCGATCAATCGGCTCGCCAAGCACATTAAAAAGTCGTCCGACGGTTTCGCGGCCCACCGGCACCAAGACCTGCGCGCCCGTGTCCTCTACCGCCATG
>CAYIQI010000116.1:0-2197 GCA_964365545.1 uncultured Candidatus Saccharibacteria bacterium | reverse complement strand
GTCATGATATGTCTCAATACCCGTGATATTGACGCCCTTCACTTCGTATTCCCCGGGGCCCGTGATGAGAAAAGGGTCTCCGGCGATTGCGGCAGAATTATTGTGGTCGTGATGCCCGTGGGTCACCGCCACGATGTCAGCCCGAAAGCGCGGCGGGGTAAAGCCGATGTCTTTTCCAAAAGGATCCACCGCGATGACCAAATCCCCGGATTGAATCTTGAAACACGCCTGCCCGTACCAGGTGATAACCATATGCGGCAAGTGTAGCAAAAAAAGACGCGCCTGCCAACCAGCATCGCGCTCGGCACTGTCTCCAATACCGCAGGCATCCCATACAAACCCACCGAAGGAATAGAAAAGCGGCAGCTGCTGTTGCTTGCTGCCGCTGATTTGGAAAGACGGGCACCTCATCCGTTATCGCGCATCCTTTTTTGTTTTGCTTTTTTCTCCTTCCGCGTGAGATATCCATCCCTAACAAACACAAAGAGACCAAGCAGTAGCGATGCGCCAAACACGATACCGATAAGCAAATCCGTTGTTTTATCCATTTCCACCCCTCCTTTCAACGCTATCCCGTATCCATCCGCGATATTGCCGCATACGGCGTATTCTTGGCAAAAGTACAAAAAGAACAACGCCAATCGTAACGGCAATATCCAGGTACCAGACAACAACATCACTCGCTGCGACGCTCCTGCCGATCAGCACGGCAATGATAGATGATCCTCCTACGATTACAAGCAGCGCAGCGGTTCGGTATCCCAGTCCGCGCGTCCTTTCCTCACTCATATTTACGCGGCTGTACCAGTCATCCGGTATACCATCGGTCAGATGGCCCAAATGTTCTTCCAATTGCCGGATGACATTCTCATGATTAGAGAGTATCAGCGCGACGGCGAGTGCAACGAACGGCAACATCAGCGCTATTCTGCGCAGTTCTTGACTTCCAAATGCGATGCCAATGAGCGTTGTCGCGGCGGCAATATATCCGATAAGGATATATTCTCTTGCCATTATTCTTGTGTGCAGATGGTTAGACGCGCTTCCATAGCGCGCTTCCCAATACATCCTACTCACCAATTCTGCCATCTTAACCTCCTTGGTTGTAAGGATTCTTATATGAAAATCTCCTCTCCTGTCCTTTCCATTATGTTTTACGCGCAATAGTAATTTTTGTCAAACAGGTGGCGGAAACTTGCCAAATGCACCTCTTTTCTTATATACTCCATCTCATGCGCGACGAACAAGAAATGATAGCCGAAGATTTGCAGATCGGTCAGGCGACTGCAACACAGGATACGGGGACTACCGCCGCGGCTATGGCATTGCGCGCCCGCCACCCCATGGAACTCCTGCTCAAAAACGCCGGCAGCGCGTTTTTGAAGCCGGGCGACATCGCCGAGGGCACGGTGATTGAAAAAAGGCGCGGCGTCCTGTATGTGGATCTGGGGCCAAAAGGCACGGGCATTGTCTTTGGCCGCGAATACAAAGCCGCGGAAGATGTCATCAAACCGCTCAAACCGGATGATCCGATCAGCGCCAAAATCGTGGAGCTGGATAATGACAACGGCTACATAGAGCTCTCTTTGAAAGAAGCAGGTGAGGAAAAGCGCTGGGTAGCGCTCAAGAAACTGCGCGACAGCGGCGAGCCGGTGGAGATTATCGTGCGCGAGGCAAACCGCGGCGGCCTCATCATGGAATATGAGGGCATCAAAGGATTCCTGCCTGCAAGCCAGCTCTCGGCAAAAAACTATCCGCGCGTGGACGGCGGCGACAAAGAGCGCATCCTGCAGGAATTGCAGAAACTGGTGGGCAACCCACTCCGGGTCCGCGTGATTGATTTTGATCCGGCGGAGCAGAAACTCATTTTCAGCGAAAAGGGAATCGCGAGCGATGAGTCGCGCCACGCGCTCGCCCAATTCAAAATAGGCGATGTGGTGGAAGGCGAGGTGACCGGCGTCGTGGATTTCGGGGCGTTTGTCCGTTTCAACGAGACGCTTGAGGGCCTCATCCATATTTCCGAAATCGATTGGACGCTGATTGAGGACCCGCGTTCGGTGCTCAAAGCAGGGGACCGGGTCACGGCAAAAATCATCGGCATCCAGAGCGAGAAAATCGCGCTCTCGCTCAAAGCCCTCAAAGAAGACCCGTGGATCAAAATCGCGGAGAAATACCACCGCGGCGACACGGTACGCGG
>CAYIQI010000115.1:0-2240 GCA_964365545.1 uncultured Candidatus Saccharibacteria bacterium | reverse complement strand
AATGCCGCCGCGAGCTGTGCGTCTATTTTCGCAAGAACTTCGCCCTCTGTCCAGTACTCCTGATCCCGCGACTGCACCCATTCAAAATACGAGCCGACGACCCCGCCGCTGTTTGCAAGAATATCCGGAATAATCTCAATGCCACGGCGAATCAATATCTCTTCGGCTTCGCGACTCACCGGGCCATTTGCCATTTCCAAAATAATTTTTGCTTCAATTTTATCTGCGTTATCTTCAGTAATAACATTTTCTAACGCCGCGGGGATGAGGATATCCACAGGAAGGAGTAGTAGCTCATCGTTCGTAAATGTCGCGCATGGCTCCTGATTTGCGCCGAGAGAATAACATACACTGCGATCAATAATGCCGGTGCGTTGTTTGGTCTCCATGACTTTGGCAATATCAATGCCGTCCGCGTCATACAACGCGCCTTTGGAATCCGAAATCGCAATAATCTTGAACCCTTGGTCAAAAAGAATCCGTGCGATATTGCTACCGACATTGCCGAATCCCTGGATAGCGACCGTCAGCCCCGCTGACCCAAACTTAGTTTGGGTCAGAAACTCGCGCAAGACGACATATCCGCCAAATCCTGTCGCAACTTCGCGCCCCCGCGATCCGCCTTTACCCACCGACTTGCCCGTAAACGCCGTCGCCTCCCATCGGCCAGACAGCTTCCCATACTCATCCGTCATCCAATCCATGATCTCGCTGTTGGTGCCGACATCGGGCGCCGGAATATCTTTTTGCGGCCCGATGTTCTGCCAAATTCGCTTCGCATACCCGCGCGACAACTCCTCAAGCTCGCGGGCTGACAACGCGCGCGGGTCAACCGCGACCGCGCCCTTTGCCCCACCGTACGGCAGTCCCGCAAGCGCCGTTTTCCATGTCATAAGAGACGCCAGCGCTTTTACCTCGTCCAGATTGGATGCCGGATGAAACCGAATGCCACCTTTGTAGGGGCCGAGCGCGTTGTTATGTTGTACCCGCCATCCTTGAAATTTTTTCTCGCTCCCATCGTCCATTTTCACCGCGATCTCAAACTCCCACACATGGTCCGGTTTTTGCAAGCGCCCCAAAACATCCGCAGGTATGTCGGTCAGCCGCGCCACCTCATCCACCACTCTTTGCGTATTTTCAAGAAATGTACTCTGCGGCATGCATTTATTTAGGTAATTAGTGGGAAATGTAATCAAGTCAAAGGTTTATTATATCTTTCAGGATAGTTCTTTTTTAAAAAATCATCCAACTCTTTCCATATAGGATTTTCTCCAAGTTGCTCGGCGATCTTGTCCACTACCGCTCTTGCCTCCGCTTCGTAATCGCAAAGGACTCTTTCCAGTTCAGAGGCATGCATATACTTCTCTCCATCTGGCACGCTGGCGTGAAGCTTCAGGTTTCCAAGATGCTGGAAATAATGCACTGTCTCCTCCCTTCCTGCATTTCTCAACCACGCCGCGAAAGGAATTTCTTCAGATGACTCCTGAATAAACTTAAGCGCCACACTGATATGCTCTAACTGTTTATTGGCTTCCGCTAAAGAATTCAGATAAGCGATAGGAATATTAATCGCTTTCTGGTCAAGCGCGTACCCTATTCTATCAAGATTTTCGCTTGAAATAAACCCCAATGTTCTTTCTTTTTCATCAATTTCAAGATAATCATAAACATCTTTTATGCCCATAGTCATGAGTTCAACGATGAAATCGATTTTTTCATCGTCAAGCTTTACTCCTCGTTCATGCAACACTTGATATTTGGACGGTGATGGTAGTTGCTCCATATTTTTAGCCTGATATTTGCTTGTTGGACTTAAGTAAATATCCGTATGCCGCGAGCGCGGCTTTCACGGCATCTCCCGCGGAGATATTATTCTGCTTGTAGGGATCGTCAGTAATGTCTCCGGCGGCAAAAATACCCGGATGCGATGTGGAGGCGTGTTTGGAATCAATTTTGATTTGTCCGTAAGCATCCAAATCCACCAATCCCTTCACCATTTCGGAATTGGGGAGTGATCCTATTTCAATAAACACGCCATCCAGCGCGAGTTCATTCTTCTCGCCCGTCGCGGCATCCGTATATCTGACCCCCGTCACAAATGTATCGCCGATGATTTCTGTGATGGCGGCATTGAAAATCACGCCCTTGAGTTTTGGATTTTTTCTAATCTCATCCTGCGTAATCTGATCGCCCCGCAGAATATCCGTCCGCTCCATCAGCCATACCTCGCCTGCATAGGG
>CAYIQI010000114.1:0-2242 GCA_964365545.1 uncultured Candidatus Saccharibacteria bacterium | reverse complement strand
CCGAGACGCTATGTGATCAGAGATAACTGCTGGTTGATGACTATTGGTCGCATGCCGATGATTTCTTCTTTGGATGCCATCTCGGGGATCGGATTGTAGAGGAAGATTTTTTTCTGGTGATGAAATGCAAGCCCCATTTCAAGAAAAGTATTGGCGCCGATGTAATGCGGAATATTATTTTTATCATGATTGAGCACGAGAATCGCATCCGCCCACACCACCTTATTGAAATGATTGCGCATCGCCGCTTCTTTTCTATCCCAAATCCAACCGTCAGTGGCATCGGCCGCTTTGCGTATTGCGTAATAATCTTTGGCGGGCATAGGATCGCCACGCTCGTCGGGGATTTCCGATGGCGGCAGTTTGATCTCGTGCCCTATATTTTCAAGCAGGGTCTTAGCATTCTGCATTTCATCAATAAAAGCAATACTCCCGCAGATAGTTATTTTCATGAGGGTTTGTTTTGAGATAAGTAAAAATGGGCGAGGGGAGAGTCGAACTCCCATGAGGTTTCCCTCGAGGGATTTTGAGTCCCTTGCGTCTGCCGGTTCCGCCACTCGCCCGTTTTGGGTTGATGATAGGGTAAAAATCTGCTAAAGTAAAGATGTCATGGCGCGGGTGATTACTTTGTGCAATCAAAAAGGCGGGGTCGGCAAATCCACCACGGCGCAAGCGCTCGCGGCTTTTCTTGCGGCGTACGGAAGAAAGGTTTTGCTGGTGGATTTTGATGCGCAGGCAAACACGACATCGGGCATGGGAGTGAACCCCCGCAAAGTGGATCAGGGCGTGTATCACGCGCTGATCGGGAGAGCCCCTGCCCACGAGGCGGTGAAAAAAACCCAATTACTCGGGGTTGATTTACTGCCCGCCAATTCCGCTTTGGCGGGCGCCGCGGTGGAATTGGTTGACATGCGCAATCGGGAGTATAAACTGAAGGAGGCGCTGGAGCCGCTCCGGCGCAAATACGATTTTATCATCATCGATTCGGCGCCGAGCTTGGGACTACTCACGATTAATGCGCTTACCGCGGCGCAGAAAATCATCATCCCGGTACAGTGTGAATATTACGCGCTCGAAGGGCTCGCGGATTTGTTGCGGACGGTGCAGCTCATCAATACGAATCTGAAAACGCGGATCGGCGTGATGGGAGCGCTGCTCACGATGTATGATCGCAAGTCGCGCCTGCACCGCGCGGTTGCCAAAGAAATCCGGCGTAAGTTTCCGGGCTATGTGTTTCAGGCGGTGATTCCGCGCAATGTCGCCTTGGCCGAGGCGCCGTCCTATGGCAAGACGATTTTGCAATATGATCCGTATTCGCACGGCGCCAAAGCGTATCGAGAGCTTGCGGCAGAGGTTTTAAAAATGGAAGGATTGCGCAAAGCGTGATTTTTTATGGCTGATTCACTGGGAAGAGGACTGGAGTCATTGATTCCGGACAAACAAATAGACGAAACGGCGCCGCCGCAGGCGGCGCCGGTCTCTCCTGCGCAGTCCGATGCGCCCGCCGCAGTGGGCGCGAGCACTGCTACGCCCGCGCATAGTTTCCAGGATCACTTCATCCCCAAGCGCGGCGAATCAATCTTCTGGATTGATATTGATAAAATAGATCCCAACCCATTCCAGCCGCGTCGAGAGTTTGATGAGGGCGCGCTCAAAGATTTAGCAGGTTCCATCCGCGAGCACGGAATTCTCCAGCCGATTCTCGTTACCAAGCGCGATATTGAGACCCCGACCGGGCTTGAAGTGCGGTATCAGCTGATTGCGGGGGAGCGGCGCATGCGCGCCTCGCGTCTCGCGGGTCTTACGCAAGTTCCTGCCATCATCCGGCGTGGCATACCCGATGACAAAATACGCCTTGAGCTCGCGCTCATTGAAAATGTCCAGCGCGAGGAATTGAACGCGATGGAGCGGGCGCGTGCGTTCAAACAATTGGTGGACGAATTTCATATGGTGCAGAGGGAGATCGGTCTTCGCATTGGCAAGTCGCGCGAAGCAGTTGCCAATACGCTCCGGCTCTTGACGCTTCCGATTGAGGCGCAGGACGCGCTCATGCGCGGCGCCATCAGCGAGGGTCATGCCCGTGCCATGCTCATGGCGGGTGATGATCCGTCGCGGCAGACCGCACTCATGCAGGAAATTATTTCAAACGGCCTCAATGTGCGCGAAGCGGAGAACAAAGCGCGGCAGATATCGGGCAAGACGCTCATCCCGCGTAAGAGGCCGGCAAAAATCATGGATCCGC
>CAYIQI010000113.1:0-2278 GCA_964365545.1 uncultured Candidatus Saccharibacteria bacterium | reverse complement strand
TCAGGAAAGAATTTTATTTTTCAGGTAATTGGTAAGCAACCACGAGCTTGACTGTACCTTGCCGCCGCGTCCCACGCGGAATACCATTTTGCAGCCGAGCGCATTGCACACCGCAACTTCCGGAATATTTTTGGCGAAACGGTCCCCGCCGTTGGCAAAAACATCGGGCTTCAAGCGCTGTAATTCTGCCGCAACGCTCATATCCGTGGGATCCGGCCCGTGTCCGGTGAGCACCACCCGATCCACGCACCGGAATGAGGCGATCACCTCGCGGCGTTCGTGCTCGGGCATAAAGACATGGCGCTTTTTCTTGCGGAGCCAGTGGTCGTTGTTCAGAATAACGACCAATTCATCGCCGAGTTTCTTCGCCGCCTCAAACATCCGCACATGCCCCACATGCACCGGGTCAAACCCGCCGCTCACCACGACCACCCGTTTTCTCTTTTTTTGAGTCATTTTTGACGCCATAGAATATCCTCTATAACTACCATATCTTCAATTTCGTTTCAACCCATCTCGACCGGCAGTAAGCATATATATATTCTGCATCATCATATACTTTAATCCGAAATTTACGCTCGAGCGTAAATTTCGGACACGCGATAGTCGTAATTCAAGCATTACGGCCGAGCCGTTTACGCATGAGAAACTCCGCGATTTTCCAGAGTTTGCACGGATGCTTCGGCGCCTCACAGATAGGCCGCGCCATGCGGGGATGATACCAAAGATTTCCCTATTATGTCGCCATAATATCTAAAACACTCCCCTGCCGCAAAAATTTTCACCACTCCTCTCTACTCTCATTTCCGTACGATCGTACGGAAATGAGAGTAGAGATAAAAACATTCCCCGATGGCGCTTGAGACCATCGGGGACGACGAAACGGCTATTCATCTCTCTGCTAAGCATATCCCATATTTCAGGACAGTATCGCCTCAATTTCATTCACTTCTTCAAGGTACCCCAAAAATCTTGTGCACTGGGATAAACAATTCTCCCAACTGCGTGTTCCTTTCCGATAGTGGTAAGCATTACCGGCTATCCTGCGCAACAGCAATCCCTTCATGAACACAGGAAGAAAATTCATCTCCCGCATCACCGAGAGATCCATGCTCGCATACGCATCAAGAAAGATGCGAACGCCTTCCGGGAGCGTCTCCCGCCACGGCTTGCCTTGATACACCACATATTGGCGCACGAGCCGATGTAATGCCATCGCGATGTCATATCTTTGATCCGCGATACACATATTGCCGAAATCCAAAATTGCGCACTCCTGCCTTTCGGAAAACAAAAGGTTATAGGGGTGCAGATCGCCGTGGATCACCCCGTACTGCGATTCAGATGGTAATACGCAAGACACGCGAGCAACTTCTTCCCGGATAAATGCCCGCTTCCCACGCAAAAACCCCTCAAATGGATTCGCCCCTGCGGTGGCTGGGATTGAATTCCAGTATGTAGTGTCCAGAGGCGCGAGGATCGCATCTATACTCCCGATATTCCGCTTATCCGGGAAAACATCAAAGGCGTGATGCATGCGCGCAATTAGGGTCGCGACATTGGATAGTTCGCCCTCCTCGCCACGAAAATGATCTCCGGCGAAGAATTCAAACATCTGCCAATAGTATCCGCCGGATTCAACAAAACTCCTGCCGCCGTTCGCAAGGATGATTGCCGGCGTGGATACCGCATAATTCCGAAGGTGGTCAATCATCGCGGTACTCGTTCGGATACTATCGATTTCCTGCAAGATGTGGCGGCGAAGAAGAACCTCACGAGACGCTCCGCCAAGTTTACGATATGCCACGCGATAGTTATGACTCGCCTGCTCCCATTCATCAACCTGCAGAACTGATTGTACGCCAGAGACGCCGTAGCACTCTGTGAGTACCGCGCGCACTTCTTCGGAACATTCCGGGGACACTACTTTCCATCTGACCTGCGATTTACTATGAACATTCGCTTCAAACATAACGCGCCCTCCCTCAATTGAGTTGCTCATGGGATCAAAGAACATCCGTATGGTACCAAAAAAACCTCGCCGCCGTCAACAGACGGCGGCGGAATTTCGACGCCTCTATCATTTCCTGAAATGATACACGCCGATGGCGCCGGTGTGGGGCATATCTTTTTCAAGCGGGAGGATGTGCGTCTCGATCCACCGGACAAACTCTTTTATTCTTTTTGTATCGGTGGGCAGGCGCGAGTCGCGGCTGACATTGGGCAGACGGCGCTTCAAATCAGCCACGAGTTTCTCGCCGTGCGCCCAGTCCTGATC
>CAYIQI010000112.1:0-2282 GCA_964365545.1 uncultured Candidatus Saccharibacteria bacterium | reverse complement strand
GAGGCGGAGCGTATGGCGGTCAATATGCCAATTCAATCAACCGCCACGGGCGATATCATTAAAATGGCGATGATTGCCGTAGATGCGTGGATCAAAAAAGAAGGACTGGGTGACGCCGCGCGCCTGCTCCTGCAAGTACACGATGAATTGGTGTTTGAAATAAAAAAGGACAAAGTGGCGGCCATTGCCCCGAAAATAAAAGCGATTATGGAAAGCGCGGCGGAATTAAAAGTGCCGCTCGTGGTGGATGTGAAATCCGGCCCCAACTGGGGAGAACAGGAAATGATTTTATGATCTATTTTTTGTACGGCGTGGATACTTTTCGGAGCCGCAGGAAACTGCGGGAGATTATTGATGCGTACCGCGCCAAAGCCGGATCGTCGTTTAATTTTCATCGGTTTGACGGCGAGGATGGTGATTTTGGCCGGTTGCCGTCAATCGCGGGGAGCGGGTCGCTGTTTGGCGGCGCAAAAAAAATGGTCGTGATTGAGCGGCCGTTTGCGTCAGCCCGGCATTTTTCACTTGTCCGCGATGTGTTGAAAAACTTGAGCGGCGATACCCAGACGCTGGTGGTGCTATGGGACGGCGCGATTGCCGGAGACGCAAAAAAGATGCTTGCGGAAATTGAGCCGTTGGTGCAAAAAATACAGGCATTTGATGTTCTGGCCGGCGATAAACTTGTGCGATGGATCAGGCGGGAAGCGGTCAGCCGCGGATTTGATTTCTCGTCCCCGCAGGTCTCGCGCCTTGCGGCTATGGGAGGCGATGGCTTGTGGGCAATGAACAATGAAATGGAGAAGATGGCGGTGGCAATCGCGCTCAAAGACGAAGGACAAAAAACAAAAGGAGCGGATGCGACGGTGTTTCAGTTGGGCGATGCTTTCTTCACGCACCCGAAAGCCGCGGTTGGTTTTTTACTATCACTCGTGGATCGGGGCGAGGACGAGATGCGCGTTTTCTCCTATCTTGCGGGGAGTAGCCGCACGGCGCTTGTCGTGAAATCGTATCTTGATAACGGGCGTCCGGTTGGAGCATCGCACAAGCTCCATCCTTTTGTCGTTAAGAAAACAACCGCGGCGGTGCGGACGATTCCGGTGTCATCGCTTGTCCGGCGGCTCGCGCTTTTTCTTGACGCGGATATAAAAATAAAAACCGGCCTTGCAAGGCCGGTAGATGCGCTGATGCGCATACTCACTTCGCAACTAACTTCTTTGCCGTGAGTTTGGTGAGCCGGGATTTGAGCCGGCCTGCTTTATTCTTACTGATGGCGTGCGTCTTGGCGGCTTTGTCGAGCGCCTGATATAGATGCGCGAGCGCCTCTTTGGTGTTGGATGTCTTGCCCGCGCCAGCCATTTTTTTCACGATTTTTGCGGCATTGGTAAACGCCTCCTTTTGTTTGAGGTTTTGGCGGCGCCGCCGCATGGATTGGCGCAGAGCTTTTTTCGCGGATGTAGTGATGGGCATGGAGTGAATAATGCGCGACAATCACTTTTTTGTCAAACTTTTGATTTTGTCGCGGATGCTCGCCGCGCGCTCGAAGTCCATGGCGCGGCTGGCTTTTTTCATCTCACGCGCCAGTTCCTTGATGATCTCGGCGGTGGTGCCGGACATCGCGGTCAAGTCCTTATCTTGTTTTTTGCGGTCGAACATGGATGCGCGGATTTCTTTTTTGATTTGTTCGGGACGGACACAGTGCTCCTCGTTGTATTTTTTCTGGATTGCGCGCCTGCGGTCGGTCTCGCGCATGGCGGCTTGCATGGAGCCGGTGATTGTATCGCCGTACAAGAGAATTTTACCGTCGATGTGGCGCGCGGCGCGCCCGATGATTTGCAGGAGCGTGGTTGCATTACGCAGAAATCCTTCTTTGTCCGCATCCAGCACCGCGATAAAAGAAACCTCCGGCAGATCCAGGCCTTCGCGCAGGAGGTTGATGCCGACAATGACGTCGTGCTCGCCGGTGCGGAGTTTCTTGAGAATATCCGGCCGGTCAAGCGTTTTGACATCCGCGTGCAAGTATTCGGCTTTGATGCCGGCCTCCACGAGATAGTCCGCGATATCCTCGGCGAGCCGTTTGGTGAGCGCGAGCACCAGCGAGCGCTCGTTGCGCGCGATGCGTGCTTTGACTTCAGTAATGACATCTTTTATTTGACTGGCCGTCGGCCGCACTTCTACCTCCGGATCTAAAATACCGGTTGGCCGGATGACCTGCTCCGCAATACGAGTTCCCGATTTTTCCAATTCGTATGCCGATGGCGTAGCGGAGACATAGGTGAGCTGTTTTA
>CAYIQI010000111.1:0-2306 GCA_964365545.1 uncultured Candidatus Saccharibacteria bacterium | reverse complement strand
TCCGCTTTATCAAGAGATGAGTTCGGGGAATTAAAAAAATCCGTTGCAGGACTGCTCGGACTTTTGGAAGTGGTCACCGGAGTATGAGCTCCGGATCAGTGGGTAACCCCAAATGTAAGTTAAGTATATGCTTACTGGTAAGGGATTGTCAATAGACAGCCGTTATATGAAAATAGTCGCAATTGGCGGGGGAGAGATTGAGAGGCGCGGACATCTAATTGAGACCGAGAAAATAGACCGTGAGATCCTGCGGCTTACCGGGAAGAAGCGTCCGAAATTGCTTTTTATGCCGACGGCAAGCGGGGATTCGGAAGGTTATGTACGGGTTGTTCAGGATTATTTCGCCGTGAGACTGGGGTGTGTAGTTGATACGCTCTATTTGATAAATGAAAATCCGAGTGCGTCGGAGCTTGAGAAAAAAATAATGTCTGTCGATATTATCTATGTTGGCGGCGGCAATACACTAAAGATGATGACCGTATGGCGCAATAAGGGCGTGGATAGAATCTTGAAGACGGCGGCGCAGAAAGGCATCGTGCTCGCGGGCGTAAGCGCGGGATCTGTCTGCTGGTTTGCGTATGGATGCTCTGATTCCCGGAGGATGCGCAATCCAAAAGCGGATTATATCAAAGTGCGCGGGCTCGGACTAATCCCCGTATTGCATTGTCCGCATTATCATCAAGAAAAAGACAGAATACCGCAGTTGAAGAAAATAATGCGAAAAACTCGCGGGGTTGCGATTGCGCTTGACGATTGCGCCGCGTTGGAAATCGTGGATGATGGCTATCGCATCATTGTTTCAAACGCCAAAGCCCGCGCGTATAAAGTGTACTGGAAGGGAGACAGATTTTTTGAACAGCCGATTGCGGCAATAGAGAAATTTCAACCGATCAGAGATATTATCACGAAATAATAGATCTGAAAGTTCTGATGAGCTCCTTTCTCTTTTGGGTAAAATGAGGTACGCTGGGGGGCGTGTCGCAACAAGATGCAGTGGTCAGATTTGACCGCGTATCATTTGAATACAGCCCCCAGAAGCCCATTGTGCGTGAGGCCAGTTTTTCTTTGCGGCGCGGGGCGAAGTTTACGATCATGGGGCAGAATGGCGCGGGCAAGACCACGCTGTTCCGGCTCATCACCGGCGTGCTAAAACCGGATGCGGGTGGAATCAATATCCCGCGCGGGCTTACGATCGCCACTGCTCGGCAAGTGATCCCGCGCGACCAGATGACGCTCACCGTACGGGAGTTTTTTGAGCAATGTTTTGACAAGAAAATCTACGACATTGATCCGCGGATTGATGCGGTGTTGGAAATCGTCAACCTCGCGGCGCCAAAAGACCGACTGGTAAAATCATTTTCCGGCGGTCAGCAGGCGCGCCTGCTCCTCGCGTCCGCGCTGATCCAAAAATCCGACCTTTTATTATTGGACGAGCCGACGAATAATCTGGATGCCGCAGGGATCGCGCATCTGACGCAATTCCTTGTCGGATACGATAAGACATGCATCGTCATTTCGCATGATGCGGATTTTCTCAATGCGTTTACTTATGGCGTGCTGTATCTGGACGCATTTACGCGGAGTGTTGAGCAATATGTCGGGAATTATTTTGATGTGGTTCAGCAAATAGTCGCGCGTATTGCCAAAGAACAGCGTGAGAACGCGCGCCTGCGCAAAACCATCCAGGAGAAAAAAGACCAGTCCGGCAAGTTTGCAAAAAAGGGCGGACAGATGCGACTCGTCGCAACGCGGATGCGCGAGAAGGCCGCGGAGCTGGAAGAAGCAATGGTGGAGGTGCGCCGCGAGGACAAGACAATCCGGCGGTTTACCATTCCGCATCAGCCAGAACTTACCGGCGACATTGTCGCCATCACTGGCTACACGGTCATCAAAAATCACAAGCCGACGGCGCGCAATGCCGCCATCGCCCTGCGGCGCAATCAACATTTACTGGTGAGGGGACCCAACGGCATCGGCAAGTCCACATTATTGGAGTCAATTGTCTCGGGTGTCAACAGGGGTGCCGCGCCAGCGTCGTCTGCTCGTGTCGGATATTATCGCCAGGATTTCTCCATGCTGAATTTTGACGACACGGTGCATGACGCGCTGATGGCGGTGATGGACAGGCGGATTGAAGAGGATATGCGCTCGTGTGCCGCGGGATTTTTGATTACCGCCGATGTCATCCGTACGAAAATAGGGAATTTGTCCGAGGGGCAGAAGGGGCTCGTCGCGTTTGCGCGGCTCGTCCTGCAAAAACCCGGACTGCTGATACTGGACGAGCCGACGAATCACATCAATTTCCG
>CAYIQI010000110.1:0-2320 GCA_964365545.1 uncultured Candidatus Saccharibacteria bacterium | reverse complement strand
TTGCCGAGGCGCGCCGGGAATACGATGAGGTTGCGCGCAACGATGTGCAAAAAGCATTTTTCGTCTCTTTTAAGAGCGAGGCGGATACGCTGGTGGACAACTATCTGGATAATGTGGAGGCGTATCTCGACAGAGCCAAGATGAAAGATCCTATTACGGACGAGGAAGTGCCGCCGGATGAAAAACTCATGCGTTCCATTGAAGATAAAGTGCAGGTGCCGGAGGCGGGCAAGGAATCATTCCGCAACGAGATCTTTCGTAAGGTAGCGACGGCGCATCGGCGTGGCGAGAAGTTTGACTACACCACACACAAAAAACTCAAGGAGGCGATCGAGAAACAACTCTTTGAGGAACGGCGGGACACGATCAAACTCACAATTTCGTCTCGCAGTCCGGATACCGAACAAGTGAAGAAGTTCAACGAGGTCGTGGAGACCTTGGTGAGTCGCGAGGGGTACTGTAGCGAGTGCGCCAATGAACTGCTGAAATATGTAAGCAGTTTGCTGGCGCGGGAGAAATAGAACATTGCAAAGCGCGGCCCGGGGACATCTTCGGGCCGCAAAAAGGAGTGGTGATGTTTGAAGAACGCGTTGCCGAGTTAGAAGCCCTTGCGCGCGCGTAAGGGCTTGATTTTTTCCCGACCTCCTTTGAGGAGGTGCCGCAAGACATCATGATTGAGGTCGCGGCATACGGCTTGCCCACGCGGGCGCGGCACTGGTCGTACGGCAAGGTGTACAATAGCCAGCGGCTCTACGGCACCATGGGACTCTCCAAGATCTACGAGATTGTGCTCAACAATGATCCGGGGCTTGCGTTCCTCCTGGACAGCAATCCGGAGATTGCAAACTTGCTGGTCGCCGCCCATGTGTTCGGCCATGTCGATTTTTTCAAGCACAATGCCATGTTTGCCGACACCAACCGCAATATGGTCAATGACGCGGTAGCGCATGCGCTTCGCATTGACGGATACATTGAGCGTTACGGGCTGGAGGCGGTGGAACATCTGATGGACATCGGGTTTGCGCTGGATCGGCATATTGATCCGCACTTGGGTGTGGCGCGCCAGCCCTATCCGGAACGCCGTATCGTGGAAAAAGAGCGCAATGTCCAGCCGTATGATGATCTATTTGGCGCTGCGGCTCGCAGTATCACCTATGAAGTAACGGGCGAGCGCATCCCGCCGCATCCGGAGCATGACCTCTTGTATTTCCTTTCCCGGTACGCGCCTCTGGAGGATTGGCAGAAGGATGTCTTGTCAATCATCCGCGACGAGTCGTACTATTTTTACCCCCAGTACCTGACCAAGATTCTCAACGAGGGTTGGGCAAGTTACTGGCATGCGGAGTTGTTCCATCAGTACGGCGGAGTGTCGCCCGCGGAGATGATTGAGTTTGCGCGGCTCCATGCGGGCGTGGTCAATCCGGGTGGCAGATTTTCGCTCAATCCGTACTATTTGGGCTTCACGATTCTCCATGATATTGAGGATCGGTGGGACAAAATGCATGAGGCAGGAGAGTCAAATCTGACCGGGCGCCAAAAGCTCTTTGAAGTACGCAGGGATGAAGACGATATTTCGTTTCTGCGCAATTACCTTACGCTGGAGCTTATGGAGAAAATGAAGCTTTTTGCGTACGGCAGTTTGTGTACGCATCCGCCGGGCCAAAAGTGCCCGCAGTGCGAGAAAGTGGTGCTCACAAGCCGCGATCAGGAGGTAATCGTAGAATCGCTTGTAGCGCCTCGCTACAACTACGGCGTGCCGCGGATCGTGATCTGCGATACGGCCAACGGTCTTCTCTATATGGAGCATCTGGACCGCGATACCACATTCCTTGACAGGAAGTTTGCCGCCGAGACCCTTGGGTATGTCGCGGAGATTTGGAAACGCACGGCGTATTTAGTCACCAACGACGAGCACGGACAAGCGGTATCCTTGTTCGCAAATCCGCCGTAAAAGAGGGGGAAAGATAGAGCAGTTCTTTGGTTCTCGTCATGACGCTTTTCCCCGTGGGGAAAAGCGTCTATTTTTTCTCTTTCTATTTTAATGGCAAAAAAAAGCCCCGACGCTTCGTCGGGATTTTGATGATGGTATGCAGTATTCTGAATTAGTCCGAACCCCCGTAGTAAAGCAATGCTTACTACGGGGCACAGCGCATTTTGTCCCGACATATCGTCGGGGCGAGGAAGTCCCCCCACGAAAATCCGGAGCGGTTTCGCCGCGAGATTTAACAATTTTCAATTTTTCTTTGGCGGCATTCAATTATGAATTATCAAAACAACAAATGCAAATCAGATTTTTCCATCCCATTCTTGGAAAAATCTG
>CAYIQI010000109.1:0-2350 GCA_964365545.1 uncultured Candidatus Saccharibacteria bacterium | reverse complement strand
AGGAAATAGTATTCCATCGGCTTGACGGCAGGACGGATCAGGCGGGCGCGTTTGACGTGCAAGTGATAGGGTCCGCAAGTCAGGTGTTTTCGGTGACGATCGATCCGTCGGGACGCGCGTACCAGACGGGGACAGCTCCGGCAATCAGCGGCACGCGGGTGATTGACGCGCGGCATCGCAATTTTGCGCTCGGCTGGACGATAAAAGATGCGACGACTATGCGGCTGACATGGAGCAATCCGCCCGGCGAAGATATGATTTCCGATATTACGATGACGCCCGCCATACCCCGTACGGCATTTGATTGGTCCGGGACTACGGCAGTCGGGGGACAGGATCAGGTTCTTCGGATTCACGCGCTTTCCATCACCGATACGAACACAACGCTGTCCGTTGACCGCGACTGCCGGTATAATAATAAGAAACTCGTGATTGCGATCGATACCAAGGCGATTGCGACATATGAGGCGGATTGCGCTACTATCACCGTCGGCACATTCGGCGGCGTGATGACGGAGCCATAAAATTTCCAATGTTCAAATCTCAACTTCCCAAAAATATCCAATGCCGCAATGTTCAAAATTATTTTTGGCATTGGGGTTTGGGATTTGGTAATTGGGATTTTCGCAGGGCGGGGTTTGGTCTGATTGAAATCATAGTGGCGGTTGCGATGGCAACCGCCGCGCTCGTGGGATTTCTGCAGGTCGGTGTGCTTGCGTTCCGCCTTCTGAAGCATGAGAAAAACACTTTTGAAGCGGCGCTCCTTGCCCGCGAGGGGCTGGAGGCCGTCCGCTCGGTGCGCGACGGCGGATGGAACGGCATCGCGTCTTTGACTGATGCGTCCAGTCCGTCGCCGCGGTATTATCCGATTATCCAAAACGGCAAATGGGAGCTTTCGTCCGTCTCACCCGGGCTTATAAACGGCGCGTATGACCGCTTTATTCAGGTAGAAAAAGTGAGCCGCGATGGCTCCGACAGGATTGTCTTGTCTGGTGGCGCGGATGATGTAGGCACGCGCAAGATCACGGCGCACGCAATTTCTACGGCGAGCGGAGATATTGTGGTAATTACTTATGTGACGAATTTCCAATCGTATCTGACATTGCCGAGTGATGCGGTCGTGGTGTCGTACGCGGGTGCCACGACTGACGGCGCCATATCCGGTTTTGGCTTTCCATCGCAAAATGCGGGCGACGGCGATCCGGGCCAATCGTTTACACTCGGGGCGCCTGTGCAGGTGGCGCGTGTATCGCTCTATCTGCGCCGCGCGACCGGCGCGCCCTCCGATGTCTATGCGGAACTGCGCGCGAGCCCCACAAGTGCGGCGCTCGGCACATCGCAAATTATCGGAGGGGTGACGATTGCGACCACGAGCGCGGCATGGGTTGATTTTTATTTTACGCCTCCGGTGTCGCTTGCGGCAGGCGCCTTTCATATCCGCTTGCGCAGTATTCCGGACTCAACCACGGCAGGGTCCGGTTCCGCAGGATCCCTTTACTGGCAATATGCGCTTCAGAGTCCCTCCGGCCCGTATGCGGGAGGCGCGGCGCGCAAAGCAATCGGCCGCCTCGGCAACTCGAGCGATGCGGGACAGCAACTGGACGCGTACGATTTTGGATTCAAAGTATATGGACTGCAGTAAAAGACAAAAAACCAAAAACCAAAGACAAAAGTGCGGGATGTCTCTCATTGAGATCGTCTTGTATGTCGCCCTACTCGGCATGGTTTCGGTGTTTATCGTCAATTCGTTTATACAGATTACCAATGTCTATGCGCGTGCGCGCGCCGAGCGCGAGGTGCTTGCCAATGCTCGCGTCGCACTCACGGTGCTTACCGATGCGATCGCGCAAGCCCAGGCAGTGTATGGGCCGACTTCGCGTTTCAACAGCGATACCGGACAGCTGTCGCTTGCGACCGCCGCGACCTCTACGCCCGGAGAGGCCCGCGCGTACATTGATTTTTGGATTGACAATGGCAGGATTTTCGAGCGTATGGAGGGGCAGGGCAATGTGGCGCTCTCGGCCGCAACAGCGCGCGTGAGTATGTTTCGCTTTGAACGGATTATCCAGACGCTTGGCAGGGAAGCGGTCAGGGCGACGATTCGCGTGGACGCGGCTGCCGTCAAATTCCCCGTATCCGTCACACTTAACGCGACTACGGCATTGCGCGGAAATTATTGATTATGCAATTATTAATTATTAATTACCAATTATCGCATACCCACGCGTCCCGACGCGTCGGGACGCGTGGGTATGCCGCGCTTACCGCGATCCTGCTGATTATTTTTTTCTCACTCACGATCGTGGGCGGGCTGGCATTTTTTGCGGTGCAAGAGGCGGGAGTGAATCGC
>CAYIQI010000108.1:0-2356 GCA_964365545.1 uncultured Candidatus Saccharibacteria bacterium | reverse complement strand
GCATGCGACCAATAGTCATCAACCAGCAGTTATCTCTGATCACATAGCGTCTCGGTCATGATCATCACGCCCATTAAAACCCGGGTGCTCGTGCCGCCGCAGGATGATCTGTTGGCGGTTATTCAAAAATCGCTCTCGCGCCTCGGTGAACGCTCGGTGCTGGTCGTCACTTCCAAAATCGTGAGCATCGGGGAGGGACGATGCGTGCCGAAAGAGAAATTTCCGGATAAGGATGAGTTGATAAAAAAAGAGGCGGACCTTTATCTGCCCCGCAAGGCAGCCCCGCACGGATGGGTGATCCATACGATCAAAAATAATATTTTTATCCCGTCAGCCGGCATTGACGAATCAAACTCTGGCGAATACTACACACTCTGGCCAAAAAATCCGGGGGCGAGCGCAAAAAAACTCTGGCAGTGGCTCTGCAAAACTTACCGCGTGCGCGACATCGGCGTCATCATCTCGGATTCGCACAGCATACCGTTGCGCCGCGGCATGATGGGCTTTGCCTTGAGTTATTATGGATTCCGGCCACTCAAAGAATACCGCTGCACTAAAGATTTGTTCGGTCGCGAGATGAAAATGACGCAAGCCAATTTTCCAGACGCACTGGCGAGCGCCGCGGTGCTCACTATGGGCGAGGGCAAAGAATCCATGCCGCTGGCGCTCATCCGCGACATCCCGGACATCGTATTCACGGCGCGGCCGTACCGGCCGCGCCGTCCGCACTCGTCGTTTGAAATCAAAACACGCGAGGATTTGTACTATCCGTTACTCTCGTCCGTGCCGTGGAGAAAAGGCGGCGGCGGGATGTAAAATTGTCCAAAATTTACGCTCGAGCGTAAATTTTGGACAATTCGTCACTTCCTTACATTTATATTTTGGTACTTCTATACTTCTCCCGATCTCCGTTCGCCGAAAATCTTTACTTTTAAGAAAAACTGTATGGCAAACGCGGTAGCGATGCCCACGGCAGCGCCCCCCACGATATCACTCGGCCAGTGTACACCCGTGGCCACTCGGCCGATGCCGATGGAAAGTGCTGCGAGAAAAAATAAGATGCTTATTTTGGGATAGTAAAAAGAGACAGCTGTTGCTATGGCAAACGCAAGCGCCGCGTGGCCCGAAGGAAACGCGCTGCCTCCGGCGTGCGGCACAAGTTGCGTCACATCCGTCAGCACCTCAAACGGACGCGGCCGCGGATAGGCCAGTCGGATGAGTTCCGTGACCGCAAAACGCGCGACGAGAGCCGAAAATAAAACCAACATTACCATCCGCATATTCTGTTTCTGCCAGCGGTGATATTTCGGGATGAGCGGTACCAGAACAAAAAGAAGGGCCGCTGCGATCATGGCCCACAGGAGATACACGGCGCGAAATCTTATTGCCCAGTCAAAAAAAGGCGAGATCCCCGCCCAGGAATTGAGGTATCGGAATACCATAAGATCAAAAGAATAAATCATAAACGCGCAAACATCAAAAGGTTTTTGAAAAGTATCGCGACTGTCAGCGGTCCCACGCCCCCGGGCACTGGCGCCAAGGCCGATACTTTTCCCGCCACCGAATCCGCATCCACATCCCCCACAATCTCACCCGCGGACTCGGAAGTGCCCGCATCAATCACCACCGCGCCCTGTTTTATCATCTCGGCGCCGATATATCGCGGCTTGCCGATGCCGGAAATCATGATATCCGCCACGCACATGATCGCCTCCGCATGCGCCGTACTCTCCGTAACAAGCGTAAATCCAACGCCCTCGCCCATGAGCCACAGCGCCACAGGCCTGCCCACTAGAGATCCCGCGCCGACAATCGCGATGGATTTCGCGCGATAGTCAATTCCGTATTCCTCAAAAAGCATTTTTATAGCACCCGCAACCGGCGGCATGATTGGGCTTTTCCCCACGGCGAAATTGCCGAGCGCGCGCGCGCCCAAAACATCCGGGTCTTTCTCCGGCGGAATCGCGTTCAAAATATATTGCTTGTTGATGTGCGCGAGCAGGGGCAGCTGAATAATCACGCCGGTATTTTTTTTCTCGTGCACGATTTCAGCGATGCGCTTACGGAGCTCATTGGTCGTGACATCTGCGGGAAAAGGATAGACGCGCATGTCAATCCCAACCGATTCTCCGGCTTTTTTCTTCTGACTGATAAAATTGGCAATCACCGGATCTTCCCCGACGACCACAACCGCAAGCCGCGGCTTTTTTGCCAAAGCCGCGGCTTCGACTTTCAATTCCGCCAGCATCCGCTCCGCGATTTTTTTCCCATCTAATATCTTCATGTAAAATGCCAAACAATGAACACCATCAATAGGTACTGCTTGTCCGTCTCTTGATATCATAAATAAAAATAT
>CAYIQI010000107.1:0-2369 GCA_964365545.1 uncultured Candidatus Saccharibacteria bacterium | reverse complement strand
CTTGCCGTTTTGTTCGGCTGGCTGTTGTTTGCGTGGACGCGCAGGCGATTCGGCGATGCGGCCGCCCTGCTTACGCTCACATTTTTTGCGTTCTCGCCGACCATCCTCGCGCATTCCCGATTCGTCACCACGGATTTGGGCGCCGCGTTCGGATTTTTCATCGGTATTGCCAGTTTCATCGCATTTCTTGAAAAACCGACGCGGCGCACTATCATCATCGCAGGCATCTTGCTCGGCATAGCCCAACTGCTCAAATTCTCGGTCGTGCTTTTGGCGCCCATGTACGCCGTGCTCATTGCCGGATGGATTTATGCTCTGCCCAATCTTTACATCCGCGAACGGCTGCGCGCCACCATCTCCCTTATCACCAAAACCCTTGTCATCGGCGCAATAGGCATCCTCGTCATTTGGATCGCTTATGTACCGCTCGTCGCCCGTTATCCTGCCGAGCGCCAGCTGCGCGACGCGGAATTTTTGCTCGGCTCCTATGGCTTCCGGCCGGCAGTGCAATTTGATTTGGCGCTTATCCGCACTCCAGTCACGCGGCCGCTCGGACAATATATACTCGGCGTACTCATGGTGCAGCAGCGATCCGCGGGCGGCAACACGGCGTTTTTCCTTGGCGAGGTCTCCGGCGCCGGATCGCGGCTTTATTTCCCCCTGATGTATTTGCTCAAAGAGCCACTTGCCTTGTATGTGCTTACACTCATCACGCTTATGATTGGGCTGGCGCGCGTGACCGCGCGCGCCACTTCCGAATCCGCACTCGCACGCCTGCGTCGGTGGATATATGATCATTTCGTGCAATTTGCGAGCATCGCCGTCATCGCTATCTACTGGGCGATTTCCATCAAGTCGCCACTCAATATCGGCGTGCGCCACATCCTCCCGACATTTCCTTTTATCTATCTTTTGGTCTCCCGCGAGATTGCGCTGTTGCTTGAGCCCGCACAAGGTACTACCATACCCGCCACACTCCGCGCGTGGCTCGGCTCTGTCTATCATCAATACATCGCAGTAATTCCCAAATATATTGTCGTCGGACTGCTCATACTCTGGCTTATCATCAGTACTCTAACCACATTCCCCCATTTTCTTTCTTACTACAATGAGCTCGCTGGAGGATCGCGGAATGGCTGGCGCATTGCTGTCGATTCCAATTACGACTGGGGACAGGATTTGAAACGGCTCGTGCAATATATGGATGCCAACCATATTAACAAAATCTCGCTCGATTATTTCGGCGGTGCTGATCCGCGCTACTATCTCGGCGATCGTTTTGAGGCATGGCAATCGTCCAAAGGACCCGCGCATGGGATTTTTGCGATTTCTTCTTCATTCCGCCAGGGCGCATTCGGCGCCACCGCATCGGGATTTACCCGCAAGCCGGAAAATTCCTACCTTTGGCTCCGCCCATACCAGCCCATTGCCCAAATCGGCAATTCCATATTTGTGTATAACCTGCCTTGACATAAAAACGCGCATCCGCTATACTCCCTCTATTATGAAATCCTATCAAGCCAACACAATCGTATCCGCATGGTGGCGGGCTTTGTATTCCTCGCAAAGTCCGGCTTTGGCATATTCGTAAGCGTCAAAAACATCTTTTGATCTCCTTGCGCCCTCCGGATCTTTGCGGAGGACGTTTTCGTTTGTGTTGCAGGGCGGCCGTTTACTCTTTCAGGTAAGCGTCCGGCCGCCAGCACAAAAGTACCTGTGGTATTGCTCTTTGACAAACCAGATTTTTGCCAACATCCGTTACTTCACACTGGAGGAAGCAGTCATGTCCAAAATCACGCTCAAAAGATTTTCCGAATATAATTCGGATAAAGAAGACGCGCGCGTCAACCTGACATTTGAAATCAACGGGGAAGCGATACATCAGACCGTTACTGTCGAAGGGCGCCATAAAAACGCCCGCTCTGCGGTAGGCAATGCCGTCGCCCGCATTTTAGGCATTCATCCCGACGACATTCAAATCGTCCGTGACGCCATGGATGAACATGCGTATGATCTTGAGCTTACGCTCAAAACAGAAGCATGGGTTAAAAATGGCAAATCAATCACAGCACGCGATCCGGGACAACATCCCATAGAGACGGCGGTGCAAGGATTTATCACTGCGCTCCAAAACGCGCAAAAAGACGAGCGCCCGATCCGACGGCGGCCGTTATAGCACATCCGACAGATACAGAAGAAAGGAGGTGATCGGTATGCCTGCATGGCAAGACGACGAAAACTGGTAGTATGGCGGGTAGGGAATGACATCCCTACCCGCTTTTTATTTTTCTGTACCAACCACACCTATTTCATTTTATAAAACACTTTGTTGCCGAAGCGAAGGTCAATGTAGTCGAGCTGACTTCGGC
>CAYIQI010000106.1:0-2385 GCA_964365545.1 uncultured Candidatus Saccharibacteria bacterium | reverse complement strand
TGTTTCATTTTCCATCCCGATATGAAGATTTTCCCGATGAGCAGGTAATCGCCGACATCGCAGTAGGGGAGCGCGCCACTATCGCGGGCGCCATACAGAAAATCACGGAGCGACGCACCGCGCGGGGACTCCGCATGACCGAAGCCCGTGTGGCGGACACCAGCGGTATGATCAATGTCGTGTGGTTCAACCAACCGTTTCTGGCGCGTACGCTCAAAGAAGGCGATGTCCTCCGCCTCTCCGGAAAAGTCGCGCATGGAGCGCGTGGACTTTCCCTCCAAAATCCATCGTATGAAAAAATTATGCACACCGCGCCCGATACTGCGCTCGCAGTGCGCGGCACCCATACCGGCGGACTCATCCCTATCTATCCGGAAACCGAAGGCATTACCTCGCGCTGGTTGAGATTTTTGATAAAAACATACCTGCCGCTTGCCGCCACACTCGCGGATCCTTTGCCGCCGGAGACCCGCACGCGCCACAACCTGACAGAGATTAAGACGGCTCTGCGCCAGATTCATTTTCCTAAATCACGAAAGGAGGCGGCAGATGCCGAACGCCGATTTATTTTTGAAGAACTTCTCCTCATACAACTGCGCGCGCTCCGCGAACGGAGCCGGATGAAACAACGCGCCGCGTATACGATCCCGTTTGACATTGAATTGATAAAATCATTTGTCCGTTCACTCCCGTTCAAACTCACCGACGCACAGCGCCGCGCCATTTGGGAAATCGGCCGCGATCTTTCTAAATCACAGCCCATGAATCGTCTGCTGGAAGGCGATGTCGGATCGGGCAAGACCGTGGTCGCCGCCGCCGCCGCCCTGCTCGCCGTCAGTACCGGACGGCGCGTCGCCTATATGGCACCCACCGAGATTCTCGCAGTACAGCATCACGCGACATTTGCGCGTATTCTCGCGCCGTTTCATATCACTATCGGATTGCGCACCGCAAGCAGTAAGAAATCCAAACGCGTATCCGCCGATGAGGACGCGCCCGACATCCTCATCGGCACACATGCCCTGCTCCAAAAAAACGCGGCGCCCGAAAATCTCGGGCTCGTTATTATAGACGAGCAACATAGATTCGGAGTCAACCAGCGCGCCGCATTGCTCCACAATCAAGAATTAAGAATCAAGAATCAAGAAAATGATTCCGCTCGCGACCCCTTGATTCCTGATTCTTTATTCTCTCTTCCCCATTTTCTCTCCATGACGGCGACCCCCATCCCGCGCACGCTCGCGCTCACCATCTACGGGGATCTGGATATCTCGCTTCTCGATGAGATGCCCGCCAACCGCAAGCAGATTATCACCCGCATCGTCCCCGCGAGCAAGCGCGCCGAGGCATACCGCTTTATCCGAGACGAAGTACAGCGCGGCAGGCAAGTATTTGTAATTTGCCCGCGCATTGAAACGACGAATCAAGAATCAAGAATAGAGAATCAAAAGAGCTTGCCGCCGCGGGCGTACCAACAAAAACTTCTCGTCACCGAGGTGAAAACCGTTACCGAAGAATATAAAAAGCTCTCCGAGTTTATCTTTCCTGATTTGCGTATCGCAATGTTGCATGGCCGCATGAAAGCAGAAGAGAAAGCCGCGGCGATGACGCAATTCCAAAATCGCGGTACGGATATCCTCGTCTCCACATCAGTGATTGAAGTCGGTGTAGATATATCCAACGCCACCATCATGATGATAGAGGGCGCCGAGCGGTTCGGGCTCGCCCAGCTCCACCAATTCCGCGGCAGAGTCGGCAGAGGTGCGGCGCAGTCATATTGCTTTTTATTTCCCACCGAGGACGGACCAGTAAACAGGCGCCTCCGCGCCGTGGTAGAGGCAAAAAACGGATTTGAGCTCGCGGAAAAAGACCTTGCAATCCGCGGGCCGGGTGATCTCTTCGGCGATCGGCAATGGGGAGAGTCCGGGCTCGCCATCAAAGGCATCACTGATCCCAAGCTCGTGCGCGCGGTGCGGGAAGAAGCCCTCCTCCTCGCCCAACAAAGTCCGGACCTCGCGCAATATCCCGCGCTCGCAAAGCGCCTCACAGCACTGGAAAAAACTCTGCATCTTGAATAAACAAAAATCCTTTCCTATCACTATCATTCTGAAACGATCGTCATGGAATGATAGTGGAGGATGTCCCACAAAAAAGCCGAGGCGCGAACGCCTCGGCGTGTCTTGATGCTTAATCCGGCGCATCGTTGAAGATGGCCGGTCGAAAAACTATTTCAACGATTCTCTCTTGATGCACTCGCTCAAAAATAAAAATCCTCATCGCCGCGCAGACAAAACACCATTGTTCTTCCTGCTCATCCTTATCTGCGAGCACTTCATCAAAAGAAATTTGTATCCGCAACTCACAACCGGAACATTTGAATATGCA
>CAYIQI010000105.1:0-2409 GCA_964365545.1 uncultured Candidatus Saccharibacteria bacterium | reverse complement strand
CGGCCGTAATTCGTCACAAACTTCTCACTGGCGACAAATCGCTCCGTAGTCCCGGAAATGACGACGGTGTCGAGAACTTCCAGAAGTATTGGCTTCGTAACCGACACTGCTTCCGTGAGAACGACTATGAATTTGCCCTCAATGATCTCCTGAAGCGCCGCTTTGAGACGCTCGGGATCAAAAGGGTAGCCGGCTGGCTGTCGGAGTTGCCGCTTAATCTCATGCAACTGACCGTCCAGATCGAAATACACCGCCTGCGACACGTGCTGTGCCATGACGAATTCCTCCTAAAACTGTGTTATACCGCATCCTACGCATGCAGGCGCCTCATGGCGGCTGGATCGCGTATTCCATATCCGTTCCAGCTGCGGCTTTCAATCCCGACATGTCGGGACTCAAAGCCGCAGCCGATGATATATCAAAGAACCTCACCCAAAAACTAAGTACAAGTATATCACCTCTGCTTGATTCTGTCAATACCTATCTGGAGCGTCTCGTTTTCAAACGCGATGTACCGCCGGACGGGAAATGTGTCTCCTTCTTTTGCTGTGAACACGCCTATGCCTGTTTCTTGCGCTATGTGCTCGCGCCAGCGATCCAAAATATCGGATGACGGAAATTGCGCGCGTATTTTCTGCCCGGGTTTCAATCCGAGCTCGCGACGCATCTCTTGAATCGCGCGTATGACCTCGCGCGCCATTCCCTCTTCTCTCAACTCCGGCGTAATCGCAGTATCCAATTTCATCTCATCCCCAAACGCGATTTCCTTTACATTCACTTCGTCTTTTATTAAGTCATATAACTCGTGAGTTGTGATATGTGTATCGTGTATCGTGAGTCGCGCCAGTGGTTGTCTCACCTTGATCCCCGCATCCGCCCGCAATTTTAGCGCTTCAGCCACAACCGCGCGGACTGCGTCCATCTCCGCGATAATATTTTCGCTCTGTTTTTTATTTTCTGTCTCCGCAACGGGCCACTCTCGCAAATGTACGCTCTCCTCGCGCAATTTCATTTTTTTGCGAATGCCCTGATACACCGCCTCACTCACAAAGGGCGCGAAGGGCGCTATAAGTTCGGCAAGCAATACCAAGACCTCGGCCATCACCGCCGCGGCTTCATTTTTTTCTTTGGCGCTCTCCGGCTGCTGCAGGCGCCTGCGTGAGCGCCGGACATACCACTGCGAAAAATCGCGGATCGTGAACGCCTCAATCGCCCGCGCCGCGGACACGAGATCGTATTTATCCAAATCACCCGTCACCTGCAAAATCAACTGATTCAATCTCACCAGAATCCATTGATCTAAAACATTGGGGCTTGGGATTTGGGGCTTGGGATTTGGGATTTTCGCAACATATGTATCCCAAAACACAAACGAGTTCCACAGCGTCCCCACAAATCCGCGTTGGCGGAGCGCTATGTCTTTTTCCTCAAACCGCTTGGCGTCTCCCGGGGCATTTACCGTAAAAAAATACCAACGCAGGGCATCCACGCCGTATTTCCCGATCATCTCGTCGTGACTCACGATATTACCTTTGGACTTTGACATTTTCTCACCCTTCGCATCCAAGACATGACCGAGTGAAATCACATTTTTGTATGGCGCGGAGCGCCCGAGTAATGTCGCTATGGCAAGCATACTATAAAACCATCCGCGCGTTTGATCCACCGCCTCGCAAATATAATCCGCCGGAAACATCAACCGCTCCGTCTTATGCGACCCCTCCATCTTACGAGGCCGGGCCTCGTAAGATGGAAACGGCCAATGGACGCTCGCGAAGGGCATGGCGCCCGAATCAAACCAAACATCCGCGACCTCGGGCACGCGGCGCATAACTCCTCCACACTTCTTCGCCATGCATGAAAAAACAATATTATCCACATACGGACGATGTAGATTTACTTCCCCTTTTTCATCGCGCGGCAAGGTACCCGCGCGTTTTTTCAATTCTTCCGTAGAGCCAATTACTTCTACTACTCCGCACTTCTCACACTTCCATATCGGCAGAGGCGTGCCCCAATACCGCTCGCGCGAAAAACACCAGTCGCGCACATCGCGCAAAAACTCTCCGAATCTTCCGTACTGAAGATGCTCCGGAATCCAGTTTATTTCTTTGTTATTCGCAAGCAATTCCTTTTTCACCGCGGTCGTCCTCACCCACCACGCTTTGCGCGCATAGTAGAGAAGCGGCGTATCGCACCTCCAGCAATGGGGGTAGTCATGTTTGTACGGCTCTTGATGGAAAATTTTATCACCGAGAAAATCCAAAATCTTTTTTGTCGTCTCCGTGGCTTTCACATCCAATCCCTCCAATGCTCCCAACCCGATGCCTTTTTTGAATCTCCCGTCTTCATCCACCGTATGAAAAGTCGGCAGTCCAACTTTTTTTCCAAGCTGATAATCATCCTCCC
>CAYIQI010000104.1:0-2415 GCA_964365545.1 uncultured Candidatus Saccharibacteria bacterium | reverse complement strand
TTCTGCGCCAGTGGCGCGAGTTTGATTTTGGCCGCGGCGGCATACGCACCGAGATTCCGGAGTACGAGATGGTCGTGGCCGGCGCCATTGACGATCTGGTGGTAGCGCCCGATGGCGCGTTTGTACCGTTTGATTTCAAGACCCGCGGCTACCCACTCAAAGAAGACACCCACGAGCACTACCGCACCCAGCTGGATTTGTACGCGATGCTCTTTGAGCGCAACGGCCATACGATCGCCGGATACGGTTATTTGCTTTTTTTCTGGCCGCAGGCATACGAGATGGGAATGGCGAATTTCAAAACAGAACTTATCAAAATGGATGTCTCGCCGTCCCGCGGCATGTCCGTACTCAAAAAAGTCCACGATATTGTTACCAATCTCAAGCCCGAAGCCGCCGGTCGATGCGAATACTGCCTCTACCGCGAATCGTAAATAAGAGTTTTTTTGGCCACATTTTTTGAAGCAGACCTCTTATACATCTCTTATTCGTGCGAATTAGGAGTGTAGTCACATCGGAATGCCGTATCAGCGAACTTTGTTATTTTTTCTTTTGCCCGTAGTGTGTTATGAAAACTCTCACTGATTTTGCAAGTTTTGACGCGCTGGACATCCGTGTGGGGCGAATAGTCAAAGTTGAGGATGCCCAAACCCGCAAGCCGACTTATCGGATGACGATTGATTTTGGCAGTGAGATCGGCATAAAAGTTTCTTGCGGCGCCTATCGTCATTACACCAAAGAATCACTGGTTGGAAAACTTATCATTGGGGTTGTGAATTTCATACCGAAGAAAATGGGCACCGAAATGTCGGAAGTTTTTGTGCTGGGTGTTCCGAACGATGCAAGCGAAGCAATTTATCTTATGCCCGAGCGTGAGGTGTCTTTCGGCGTTGCTGTTTTTTGATGTCTGTGCTTATATAGATACAGTACCAATCGTTGATTTCGTGTTTCAATAGGGGGAGCAGTATTATGCCAAGTTTGGGTATGGTCGACGAGGATCCGTGGGGTGACCGATCAATAGAGGAATGGGAAGAGCGGCTAATAACTTCCGAAGAACAATGTCAACAAGAGGAAGCGCAACGAATTTGGTATAAAGACAGAAAACCCGGCGATTATTTGCCGATATAATCGTCCAACTCCATGCATCTGTAGTGATGAGAGGATTGATGCGCAATGCGCGCATCAATCCTCTTTTTTCTCTTGCCTCCACATCTTCATCTACACCCCTTATTCGTGCGAATAAGGGGTGTAGATGATTTGAAGAATAATTGGTATTTGCGCATGGTATAGTCTGTGGTAGTATATTCTGTATGAAGGATTATGAGCGCATGCTCAAGGCATTGGCCAATCGCAGGCGGCTTACGGTACTCCGGTATCTTCGCAAGCAAAAAGAAGCGCGGGTGGGCGAGATTGCCGCGGTGATAAAGCTTTCTTTTAAAGCTACCTCCCGGCATCTTCAGCAATTATCCGCGGCGGGTATTGTGGAGCGGGACCAGCGAGGGCTTGAGATGTGGTATCACATCGGGAAAAATCCTCCGCCGCCCATAAAAACCATTCTTGACTACATCCCTAATTCGCCCGAATAAGGGATGTAGAAAAATATGAGTTCAGGAAAGATTCTTGAGGTGGAAAATTTAAGAAAAGAATATAAAGATGTTGTCGCGGTGGATGGCGTGTCTTTTGGCGTGGGTGCGGGAGAGATTGTGGGACTTCTGGGCCCCAATGGCGCGGGCAAGACCACGACTATTGATATGTTGCTTGGTATTGTGGAGCCGTCTGACGGCTCTGTCCGCGTATTCGGCAAGGATTTTGCGCGGCATCGCGCCGAGATTCTGGCGCAAGTCAATTTTGCCGCGGTGTACGCGCACCTGCCGGGCAACACGACGGTTCGTCAGAACCTTTTTATTTTCGGCCTGCTGTACGGCGTGCCGCAGATAAAACAACGGATTGCAACTCTGTTGCAAGAATTCGATTTGGAAAAATTCGCCCGCGTACGAACGGGACTTCTGTCATCCGGCGAGCAGTCGCGCGTTCATATGGCAAAAGCCATGCTCAATAGCCCGCGGCTTCTCCTGTTGGATGAGCCCACGGCATCCATTGACCCGAGCGATTCGCAAATCATCCGCGAGAAAATAAAAACATACGCGGCGGATACGGGCGCGGCGGTGCTGTGGACATCGCACGACATGTACGAGATTGAAGAGGTATGCGACCGCGTCTTATTTATTTCCCACGGCAAGATTTTGCTGGAAGGGAATCCGCGCGAACTGCCCGAGCAATACGGCAAGAAAAATCTGGAGGAGTTATTCATTGCGGCGGCGCGCGAGCCATTGTCGTTTATGTATCATCCAGTATAATTTTTATGTCCCTTATTCGTGCGAATAAGGGACATAAGGGATGTGACCTCTTTTTTAT
>CAYIQI010000103.1:0-2488 GCA_964365545.1 uncultured Candidatus Saccharibacteria bacterium | reverse complement strand
TTATCCCCCTCGTAGAATACTTGAAAGCGCATGGGATACAGGCGGAAGTCATGGCATTCGGCCGCTCCACATCGCAAAAATTGCAGGAAGCTGCGGACGACTTCACGGATTTGGCAAGCGACCGCCGATTTCTCCTGCGCCCGGGGAGAGGATCGGATCATGATTGACAGTAATTAATTATTGGTTCGGGTAAAAAGGAGCGCATAAAGCATCGCGATGAGGATGGTATCAGGATACGACATTCATCTTTTCTTACAAGCTCGCTTGTAAAAAAAGATGAATGACAAGCGTATCACTCTCCTCGTCCCGTGCGACTGCGCGCCTCATGAATAAATGCAGCCGCAAAAATATACCGCCGATATCGAGGGTAAATCATTCGAAATCTCACTCAATAATTGGGCACAGCATGCGTCAGGTTCCGTGACGGTGCGCCTCGGCGACACGGTGGTGCTGGTCACCGCGGTGATGAATCCGCACCCGCGCGAGGGCGGGGACTTTTTCCCTTTGAGCGTGGAGTACGAGGAGAAATACTATGCCACCGGCAAAATCCTGGGCTCGCGCTTCATCAAGCGCGAAACGCGGCCGAGCGAGGAGGCGATCCTGGCAGCGCGGCTGATTGATCGCACCATCCGGCCGCGGTTCGACCTGCGTATGCGCAATGAAATCCAGATTGTAATCACCGTGCTCTCCCTAGACGACCGGCATGATCCGGATATTTTGGGATTGCTCGGCGCGTCGCTCGCGCTCTCGCTCTCGGACATCCCGTGGCAGGGACCCGTGGCGGGAGTGCGCGTTGCTCAAAAAGACGGCGCATTCATCATCAATCCCACCACCGAGGAACGGCTCACAAGCGCCTCTGATATTATTGTCTGCGGCATGCGCGATCGGATCAATATGCTCGAGGCCGGAGCGCAGGAAATCACTGAAGAGGACTTTGCGGCCGCGGCAGAACGCGGACTTGGCGCGATCAAAGAACTCATCGCGTTTCAAGAGATGATCATTGCCGAGCATGCCAAACCCAAAAAAACCGTGCGGCTTCTCGCGACCCCGCCGGAGCTGGACAAGCTTTTGCGCGATGAATTCGCGGACCAGATTGAACAGGGTATCTATCATAAAGACAAACAAACGGCGCATGAGGCGAAGATGGCAATAAAAGAAAAATGGATGGCGGCGGCCGGCGAACGCCATCCGGAATTGTTCCAGAAAGCGTCTGCGGAATTTATGTTTGAAGAGATCATTAATGAAATCATCCACCGCCGGATACTGGACAAGGGCGAGCGGCCGGATGGCAGAGGCCCGGATGACTTGCGTGTGCTGTCCGCGCAAGTCGCGGTGCTCCCGCGCCTGCACGGAACCGGATATTTCTGCCGCGGCGAGACGCATGTGCTCTCGGCAGTCACCCTCGGCTCTCCCGGGGACGAACAAATCGTCGAGGGTATGGAGATCCGCGGCAAAAAACATTTCCTGCACCACTACAATTTCCCGCCGTTTTCCGTGGGCGAGGTAAAGCCCATGCGCGGCCCGGGGCGCCGCGAGATCGGCCACGGCGCGCTTGCCGGACGCGCGCTCACGCCGCTCCTGCCCCCGCGCGAAACATTTCCCTACACGATCCGCGTGGTGTCCGAAGTGCTGTCATCCAACGGCTCCTCGTCCATGGCATCCGTGTGCGGCTCGTCCATGGCGCTCATGGATGCCGGGGTTCCGATGAAATGCCCGGTTGCCGGAGCCGCGATGGGTATTATCTCCGACGCATCGGGCAAGTATCGCGTGCTCACCGACATCCAGGGACCCGAGGATCACCACGGCGATATGGATTTCAAAGTTGCGGGCACGCGCGAGGGCATCACCGCGGTGCAAATGGATGTAAAGATTGAAGGCATCACGCCCGAAATGCTCCGTGCGGCTTTGGATAAGGCGCGGAGCGCCCGCATGAAGATCCTTGACGCGATGGAGACGGCAATCAAAGAGCCACGCCCCAAACTCTCGCCCTATGCCCCGCGCATTGAGATTATTAAAATTAATCCGGAAAAAATCGGCGCGCTCATCGGCCCGGGCGGCAAAGTCATCAACGATATTATTGCCCGCACCGGCGCGCAAATTGACATCGAGGACGATGGCACGGTGTTTATCACCTCGGCAAACGCGGAGAGTATGGCGCAAGCGCTTGAACTCGTGCGACAGGTCACCTATGAACTCAAGCCCGGCGATATTATTGAAGGCAAAGTAACGCGCCTGCTGGAGTTTGGCGCGTTTGTGGAAGTGGGTCCGCGCCAGGACGGACTCATCCATATCTCCGAGCTTGCTCCGTGGCGCGTGGAGCGCGTGACGGACATTCTCAATATCGGCGATACGACCAAGGCTATGGTAAAAAATGTCGACGAGCAGGGCCGCATCAACCTCTCACTCAAAGATGTCCCGGGCCGCTACTCGGATGAGGAAATCGCCCGCGGCCGCGCCCAGCAAGGCGATATGCCCCGCCCCCACATGA
>CAYIQI010000102.1:0-2489 GCA_964365545.1 uncultured Candidatus Saccharibacteria bacterium | reverse complement strand
GCAAATCCTCGTACGATCCGCCCTGCACCACGCCGTAGAGCAATTGCCTGCTCGTCTTTGCTTTGAGCGAACGCAGAGCCCACGCGTGCGTGCGCACAAGAGATTGCTTGGTATATTCATAATCGTGCCGCGGCGAGGTGGGTTCGTCAAAAGTGACGATAATATCGGCACCGAGTTGCTGCTGGATGCGGATGGATTTTTTCGCATCCAGCCAATATCTCATCCCGTTCTCAACAAACACGACGCCCTCGTCGGTGATCTGGACAATTCCCTTTCCCGTTGGTTCATTGTCCTGCGACATTCCGACATTCTCAAGTATATCGGCGAATTCGCTCGTAGGTTTCTCTTTGGATTTTACTGCGACTTTACTCGTGCCATGCTCCCGCGCCGCTCCCATGCTGAAAACCTGAAATCCTCCCGAATCGGTCATGAGCGTACCATCCCACGCCATCGCCACATGCAGACCGGGAAATTCAGTGAGTCCTTTTTCGCCAAGAGTACGCCAAAGATGATAAGTGTTGGCAATAATAATCTGCGTGCTGGTCGCGTGTAGATCCTGTCCATCCAGCGTGCGCACTTTGGCATGCGTGCCGACTACCACAAACGCCGGTGTCTCCACAATCCCGTGGGCGGTTTCAATTACGCCGATCCTTGCGCGGGTTAGAAAATCTTTTTTGAGAATGCGAAACATAAAATATCAATGAACTCGCATATCCCCACAAACTCCAGTTTGTAAGGATGTTGTTATGATGCAATGGTTAATCCCCTGCTCTCTTTTTTAATAAGTCCCTCACACAACAACGCAGCGACGATATTTTTTATCCGTTTGGTGTCAGTGTGGAGTTTTGCCGAAAGTGCGGTTTCGTCAAGATGTTTTTCTTTCAGTGCGAGCGCGATGATTCTGCCGCGTATTTCGCGATCTGATCCTGCAAACTTTGATTGACGGGTATAGTGTTTACTGCGGCGGTTGGGATTTTTCGCGCCTTTGCGTGCGGCGCCAAGCATGGCACCGTAATCCATGAGCGCATAATACCACTCGCGGGGGTTTTTGCGATTGAGGGTTTGCGCGATAAGCGACAGGAGCGCCGCGTCTGGCACCGCGCGCCGCCGCGGGAAAAAGAAATGCAGGTAAACACGCCGGATATTGGTTTCAATAAAAGGCACGGGTGTGTTGAAAGCAAATGCGGCAATAGCGCCCGCCGTGCTTGTGCCAATGCCCGGAAGTTGTGCGAGTACGGATTGATCACGCGGCACGGCAGAGCCGTGCCGCGTGACAATTTCCGCGGCCGCGCGCTTAAGATAGAGTGCCCGGCGGTTGTACCCCAGGCCCTGCCACCTCTGTAAAATATCAGCAAGCGGCGCTTTTGCCAGCGCGCGCAGATCCGGAAATCGCCGGAGAAACGGGGAATAAAATTTCTCCACGCGTTCCACCTGTGTTTGCTGGAGCATTATTTCCGAGACGAATATATAGTAGGGGTTGCGCGTACGCCGCCACGGCAATTTTCTACCATTATTGCGGTAAAACCCACGGATGGTTTTTTTGAACAGAAATTTCCGTTGTATTATTGACATATGACTTTAAGCATACATAAAATCCAGCGTCGTATACAAACGCGCAGTCAGCTTTTTGCTGACTGCGCGTTTCTTTTTCTTTGCTGATTTTTACTATTGCGCTGGAGCGATAGTCGCGGTAAAGGCAGTCATGATAGGCTCTTCCGCTTCATTCATAAGCGGCTGATCCGCGCCATAGTCAAACTCGCGGTCGCCGTCATCGGCGTGCAACATGGCATAATACTTTTTGCCCGCCGCGGTCTCGCGCAACAGCGTTATGGTGCCCAAATGCGTGCCCGCCGGAAACATCTGCGCGCCAAGGATATTGCCGGGCTTGCCCCCGGCGTCCTCATGAACAACCGCCCACGCTTCTTTTTCCGCAGTGACTTTCACCGCCACGGCAGTGCCCGCGGGCTGATCGTCCGCGGTGATGGCATTGGCCGTGCTCATCGCCATTCCCGCCGCGGAAATATCCGCGAGCGATGACACGATAGCGACATCCGATTGTGCGGTTTTCTGCGCGGCATCCGATGTCCGATCACGATTGACAATGCGCGCCGAGGTGCCGTAACCGAGCAAGAATGCAACGACAAATACAATGGCCGTCGTCATACTAAAAACTTTCTTTATATTGTCCATAAGATAAGATTAGTAGATAAGTAGTTATCGGCATTGTGTCCGATAGCGTTTATTTCGTCAAGGTCTTGCGAGGTGCCGCGCGCATGACTTTTCCACAGGCGGTTTCCGGTGCCGCTTGACAACGAATCGCCTTGTTTGCTACCCTACGCATACCTATGAATCGCATATACCGCGCCGCTTATTTCTTTAGCTTTACTTACTTTACCCAACGGAGTTGGCGGTTTTGATGCATAGGTGATAATTAATAGATAAAGCAAGCAAAAACCAGCCAACTCCTCCCGATGAGGGGTTTTTTGTTG
>CAYIQI010000101.1:0-2525 GCA_964365545.1 uncultured Candidatus Saccharibacteria bacterium | reverse complement strand
TGTTCAATATCCCGAATCGTCATGGCCCGCAATTTAATGGTGCTGAACGCAATCACGAGAAAAATAGTCATGGCGAGAAGAGAAGTAGCAATGGCCAGTACGATGGTTTGTTGCAGACCCTCAAGCGCAGTCGCGCGCGGCTGTTCCACAAAAACGCCCCACTTTACAACCGGGATCGGCATGCCAACGGTAAAGGTCTCCTCTCCGTCATCGTTGACGTATCCGTCGTCTCTCGCAAGCCCGTCGGCAGTAGCGCCGTCCACGAGAACTTTTTTGACTATGGCTCGTGTGCTAAAATTCCGACGCTGCGTGATTCTGGCGATATCAGGATGTAAAATCTCAACGCCATCGCGATCAAGGACATACGCATGGCCATGGCCAATCTTGGGAGATTGAATGATAGAGAGCAAGTTTTGCACATTCAATTCGGCAATGATGACTTTGTCTATAAGCCCTTCCCTTTTGGGAATGGGTACGGCGAGAGTCATGTGTAGCTCGCCGTTCAATGAAATCAGGGGTAAACCAAACTTTGGCGTACCCTGTAGTGCCAGATATAATGAAGGATTTCGCAATTGATCAATGAATTTTTCCGGCGAAACCATCCCCGACAGGTCAACGCGCACCAGCTCTTTTCCGTTTTGGCCCACCAGTGCGACGCTCTTGAAAATTTTATTGCGTAGCAATAGGTTTCTGAATGCGGTACTGATGCGCATGGGTTCCTCGTCCACCTCTCCCGAAACCCCTACCGTCTCGTTAAGCGCATTTTCAAGTGAACCGTTGATCTCTGATTGCACTCGTTCCGCAACGGTAAGCGCAAATACCGATGCCGATGCGCGCGTACTCTGCAGGGTTGGGATCACCCATATCGCATTAATCACGAAAAGTCCGAGTACGACCAGTATAAAAACGCTTCTTTTTCCGAGGAAGATTTTCCGGATGTCGCACATATGGTCTTTTTGTCATTTCCCGATGATCACATCGGCTTCTTTGAGCAACTGCGGGTCAAGAGTAATGCCAATGGCGCGGGCAGTATCAAGATTGATGGTAAGAATAAGTTTGCTTGGTATTTCAACGGGAATATCTTCCGGTTTCTTGCCCTGCAATATCTTATGGGAAATCTCGGCGACTTGCTGCCCCATGATGGTATAATCGGGTCCGAACCCGATCAGCGCGCCGCGTTTGACCTGGTCAGTGTCAAAGGCGCTGAACGGGATTTTTTCTTTGATGGCCTGTTTGATATAAATGTCAAGTCCGCTCCATATCAACGAATCTCCTCCCACGATCATACCCTGTACGAGTTTAGCCGTAATCTTCGCTGCCGTTGATGCGTTTTCTTCTTTGGTATGCACCGGGAAGAGTATGAGTTGAATACCCGTGTCTTTGGCGACCTGCTCGGCAATTGTTACCGATATATTTGCAGCAACATCGTTGAGTTCCTGTACGGCTCGCGGCATGGCAATCTTTTTAATACCGGGGATGACGCGAGTAAGCAGCTCAATTCGTTTTGCCGTGAGTTGGCCCGAAAGACTGGTAACCCCCGTAGCATTGAAACCGGGTTGTTCAATACTTCTCACAAATCCGGCGGCGATGGGATCGTTTAACGAGCCAAAAACAATCGGAATGGGATTTTGCATCCGCTGTGTTATTTCAAATATTGCCTTGGTTGCCGGAGTAGAATATGTGCCGATGAGGTCAACGCGTGCATTCACAAATTCCTGCGCTGCTTTGTTGAGTTCGTCCTCGGTCGAGAGATAACGCACATCATACACCACATTTTGTCCCTCAACATATCCCAATGCCCGCATTTGGTCTTGAAACCCTTTAATGGCGTTTTCATATGAGCCCCGGCCGCGCGCCAAAATTCCAATATGATAGATTCGCGGTGAAGAGGATGAAGTGGTCGAGCGATATTGTTTCCACGCGATGACCGCAACACCCGCTACAAAAAGCAAAAGCGCTATACCTAATGTTATTTTTTTCATAGAGTACATTTCTTACTATTTTTTAATTATACAGTATCTCAAGTTTGCCGCAAATGAATCCCTTGCCTTATCCCCCATATGATGTATATTGTACTCATTTGTTTCAAGAGATGTCCTTTGAATTGTTTAGAAAAAAAAGGGATGAGGTGAGGTATGGATATCGTGAGTTTGACAATAGCGCTCCTTGGCATTTGTTTTTGGGCTATAGTTGGTTTTACCATGAGGAGCTACGATGGTTGGCCAGCCGATAGTCTGGGCTACCATCCAGCAGTTATCAGAGATAGGCCAAAAACTTCATGTCTCTCTTGGGGAGGATATATTGACTAAACAGACGATTTTCCTCTCCAGTTGCACCCCTTGTGTTTATTTACAGGGGGTGCTTTTTGGATTTGTAATGATAATTTTTAAGAAACTGCGTGTCTCGTGCGGATCCGAAGAAAGAAGACGACACGAAAATCAATTGTCGGAAGTTGGCGCTGATGTCATAAAGCGTCTTGCCCGCGCCGACTATGAGCATGATGCCGAATAAACTCTGAAAATGTT
>CAYIQI010000100.1:0-2527 GCA_964365545.1 uncultured Candidatus Saccharibacteria bacterium | reverse complement strand
TTTTCACCATCATGTCTGTGACCGGCGTGGTACTCGGAGTCGGCTCCAGCTATCTTGCCATGCGCCGGTATCTGGCGATATAACCCGATTATTTATTCTATAACAAGGCGACTTGTTATATTTTGCATTGCGGAGTGGTCTAATAGGGGACAAAAGTGCTACAATAAGTGCAATGAAAATATGCAAAATCTGTAGACAAAAATTTCAGATCATAACAAACACGCATCTTCGTCTCCATAGATGGACAATCAAGCGATATACGAAAGAATTCGGACACTCGGGGGTCGGTTTTCCGATCGTCGTATCTGATTTATCTCATAGCGACCCGCGCTATATCCGTTGGCGTGAGTGCTTGCGACAGCGGCCGCCGCCGTGGAGCAAGGGACAGACCAAAGAGACGCACCCTAGTGTTAAGAAGATTTCGCAGACATTCAAACGCAAGGGGATCGATAATTTTGCTCGTTGGCGTGTTCAGGCAAAAAAATCTGGACAGATGAGGTCATCTTGGCCACCGCTCATAAAAAACGGTGATCTTGCCGAATTGATCGGTATGACTTTGGGTGATGGACATATAGAAAAGTTTCCACGGACGGAATGTTTAACTATAGTCATAAACGCAAAAGATAAGGAACTTATAGAGCGTTATAGAAATTTCGTTTGGCAGATATTCCATAAAAAACCGAGCATTTCAGCATGTTCGGCTGGTATCCAATGTACCCGCATAAGGATCTATCAAAAAGAGATAAGTGAGCGGTTGGGAGTACCGATTGGCAATAGGGGAGAGGCACACTCAAGAATCCCAAGATGGATTTTGCAAAATCGTGAGTTTCTGATAAGGTATATACGTGGGTTGTACGAGGCGGAAGGGAGTTTTTGTGTTCATAAGCCGACGAGTACCTATAAGTTGTTATTTACAAATCGCAATCTCTCCCTGCTCAATATAGTGTATCAATCTCTTGGTATGCTTGGATTTCACCCGCACCGTAGCAAGTACACAATTCAATTGTCGCGTCGCGCGGAAGTGTATGCTTGTAAAGAACTCTTGCGGTTTCGGGAGTATCCCTAATCAATTTTTATTGCCGGGTGGTGCAATGGTAGTCACGCCGCGCTCTGGACGCGGAAATCGGGGTTCGAGTCCCTGCCCGGCAGCTATCCTTCGCCAAGGCTACGGAATAGCAAGTTATGCATCAATGTTATATGTGTTATATGGTGTTACATAGCTTCAGCGAAGTACACCAAGTCTAGCATGACAAACATCATCATCATCATAGCCGACGGCAACCACCGTCATTTTTATTATCTGCGATCCGATTGCTGATTGCCTTGAGGTGCGATAGAGTGTGCTTATATGGCAACGGAGATAATGATTGTCCGCGTGTCCATGGCGCAGGGAGAGGTTGCCCGGATGGCGCGGGAGGGATTTGGCGATTTTGTGAAAGCCGTGGTGGATGCGGAGCAGGGGATCATGGCAATCGGCGGAGATCTCCATGCGGACATGGAGGCGGTTTTGCGCGAGCAATGCGGCAGTGCCAATGAGCGTCTCTGGGGCATCAACATTTATCCGGCAAAATCCGGGAGCGAGCGGATAGAGTTTGATTCCATGATTAATTTGAAGCCCGCATCCGGCAATCGCTCGCGCGGAGTGGAAGACGCGGCAGTGCGGGAGGGTATTGAGCGAATAGTAAAGGCGTTAACCCCTGAATAGCATGGCTTTTGTCCATACCCAACTTGCGGCTGGGCGATGGCATATGTTGTCGCTTGCCGAGCAACTCGGCAATATAGGCAGTGAGGTGAGCCGTGCAATCAAATGGCGCGGGCAAGACGCGCGGTTGTATCAGGGCGCGATTGATCGGGCGCTTGAGCTTTTTGACCTCACGCTTACGGATCCTCGCTGGCGCGGGGCGCGATTGCGTGAGATCGCGCGGGCGCGGGAGGTGCTGTGCGATGCGATTACCGGAGGCGCGGCATACGGGAGTTCTCTAAAAGATATGGATAAGTACCTGCTGTCGTTTGCGTTGTTGGCGCGGCGGGAAATGTGATAACAAACCGGCAGCGAGCGGGACATTTTTCATCACGCTCGCATTTTTTGATGGATGAAGTTTTATGACGCAATACGAGGCGCTGGAGATACTGAAAACGGGCGCGAATGTTTTTCTCACCGGAGAGCCGGGTTCGGGCAAGAGCCACACTATAAATGAGTATGTCGCATATCTGCGCTCCCATGGGATCGAGAGCGCGATTACCGCATCCACCGGCATCGCGGCAACGCACATCGGCGGCATGACGATCCACTCGTGGAGCGGCATCGGCATTGCCGACCATCTCTCGGAATACGAGGCGATGATGATTGCCGCACGGACGAAAATCCGCAAGCGCCTCGCCCACGCCCGCGTGCTTATTATAGACGAGGTATCCATGCTGTCCGCCGCCACGCTCTCTATGGTGGATGCCGTATGCCGGCACGGGCGCGAAATTGATATGCCTTTTGGCGGATTGCAGGTGGTGCTGGTGGGCGATTTCTTCCAAT
>CAYIQI010000099.1:0-2573 GCA_964365545.1 uncultured Candidatus Saccharibacteria bacterium | reverse complement strand
CGCGGATGCGCGCGAGCGATTCCTCCACGCCCAATATCTCCATAATCTCAAAAGGACCGGGCGATGCTTTCCTCCCCGACAGCGCCACGCGCAAAGGCCACAGAAGGAATCCTTTGTCGCCGGTGCCTATGTCGTCCAAAAACACCTTCTCGGTGTGCTCGCGGGACGCATCCACGCCGATTCCCGCGAGGATTTTTTCCGCGCGGGCCAACGATGCGGCGATTTTCTCGTTATCCGCGTCTTTCCACCGCAACAATTCTTTATCGTACTCCGGTCGCCGGAAGAAATATTCCGTGCGCTCCCCTATCTCGGAGAGCTTCTTCAGCCGCGGCTGTTCCAGCGCCACAATACGCTCCAACATTCCAACATTCTGCAGAATGTTGGAATGTTGGAAAGAAGCGGGGGGGGCAAAAAATTCTTCAATGTACGGTTTGCATAATTTTGTAAGTTCCGCGACTGATTTTTTGCGGATGTATTCGCCGTTCATCCAGTCCAGTTTTGCCGTATCAAATACCGCGCCGGATTTCTGGATTTTTTCGAGCGAAAAAGCGCCGACTAATTCTTCCCGCGAGAAAATCTCCCGCTCCCCACCCGGATTCCACCCCAAGAGCGCCATAAAATTGATCAGCGTCTCGGGCAAGTATCCGGCCGCGCGAAAATCGCGCAGAGCCATGGCGCCATGGCGTTTGGAGAGCTTGGTGCGGTCAGTCCCCAGGAGTAGGGGTAGGTGCGCAAACTGCGGGAGAGGAAATCCCAGCGCCTCCATGAGGAGAATATGCTTGGGCGTGTTGGCAATATGATCCTCGCCGCGGATTACATGCGAGATTTTCATTTCATAATCGTCCACGACCACCGCCAGATGATACAGCGGCTCGTCCATGCTTTTGGCGATGCTAAAATCGCCGATGAGGTCGGATGCAAACGACACCTCGCCGCGGATGAGGTCGCGAAAAACAACCGTGCGGCCGGCCGGCGTTTTGAAGCGGATGACGTGATCCAGCTTTTCCTCTTTTATTTTCTCGGCATCCGCGGATTCAAGGTCGCGGTACTCGCATGGATGGACCGGCGGCTGTTTTGCGGCCATCAGGCGCGCGCCCTCGGCCTTCAATTCCTGCTCCGAATGAAAACAATAAAACGCCTTGCCGTCCGCAAGCAACGCGCCGAGATATTTTTTATAAATTTCGGTGCGCTCGCTCTGGCGGTACGGCGCATACGGCCCGCCCGACTCCGGCCCCTCATCGGCATCCAGACCGAGCCACCGGAGCGCTTCAAAAATATCCTCCTCGTACTCTTTTTTTGACCGCGCACGATCCGTATCCTCTATGCGTAGTACAAAAACCCCGCCGTGTTTTTTGGCAAAGAGATAATTGAACAACGCGGTGCGCACATTGCCAATGTGGAGCAATCCGGTCGGGCTCGGTGGAAATCTTACGCGTATGTCAGACATAAAAAAATCAATGAACCCCGAGTTTGAGAATCTCCCGCGCGATGAGCTCGGCGGAATCCGCGCGGGCGAATGCCCGCGCCGCCTCCCCCATCCGCTTCATCTTGTTCGGATCATCCATCAGTTTCTTAATTTCGGCAAGCAGGATATGAGGCGTCAAATTAACTTCCTCCACGATCACCGCCGCGCCCGCCGCGGCATACGCATAAGCATTGGCCCACTGATGATTTTGCGCCGCATGCGGCAGGGGCACCACGATCGCCGGGATGCCGTGGCTTGCAATCTCAAAAATGGATGATGCGCCCGCACGCGAAATCACCAAATTACACACCGCATAAAAATCCCGCATGCCGGTCTCATCCAAAAACCCCGTAGCCCGATATCGTTCTTTGTGCCCGAACTCCAGTATGACTTTTGTTTCTTCTCTCACCTCGGCGATGTTTTTCTCGCCGGTCTGGTGCACCACTTCGTAACGCTCGGTGAGATCTTTTATGATGCCCAACAGGGTGTCGTTGAGCGCCACCGCACCCTGGGACGCGCCGATGATGCCGATAACCGGCAAGGAGGAAAAAATACTGAATGCCTCGCGGCCATCCTCCGCCCTGCCGCCCAGGATCCTGCGTCGCATCGGGATGCCGATGAGCGCGGTCCTGTCCGCAGGGAAATATTTTGCCGCATCCGGAAATGCGATGCCGACCCGTGCCGCAAACCGTGCAGAGAATTGGTTGACTCTGCCGGGAACAGCATCCGATTCGTGGATAATAATGGGAATGTGAAAAAGAATTGCGGCGAGCACTGCGGGAAGCGCGCCCCAACCGCCCTTGGAGAACATCACATCGGGCATAATCAAAAATGTATTCCAGACCGCCTGCACGATGCCGACGCCCAGGCGCGCCACGTCCCCGAGATTTTGCGCCATACCCAGGGGAGACGCGGCGCGCCGCCATTTGCCCGAGAGCACACGGAGGTGCACCATCCCTTCCCCGTCCAGGAGCCGGCTGCCAAAATCGTCCGGGCTCATATAAAAAAGCTCCAGATCAAGAATCCGTTCGTTTTCGGCAACACGCCTGATCTCGCGGATGGCCGCGAGAATCGGGAAAAAATGGCCGCCGGTGCCGCCACCGGCAAA
>CAYIQI010000098.1:0-2611 GCA_964365545.1 uncultured Candidatus Saccharibacteria bacterium | reverse complement strand
CAATCCGCGCGAGACGACTCATAAAAATTAAGGATATCGGCGATCGACTTCCCCGCGCTTATCAAGATGTAAGACGCAGAGTAGAATATCACTATGGCAACACAAAAAAAACAATTCGTTATCAATACTCGGCACGGGTCATACCGCGCCCGAATATGGAAGGACAAAACAAGCGGAACCTACGGGGCGGAAGTCCTCGGATTTCCGGAAGAAGTGGTGCCATTCGGCACTTCACTTGCAGACGCCAAACGAATGATAAAAGACGTCATTGAGCTTCACTGCGCTCCGCTTCCCCTCTGGCTCATGCGAGCCATCCTACGGCAAGCGAAATTATCGCTGAAAGAATTTAGAAAATTGATCGGCAGAAAATGATTCCGGGCCTATAGCTTAATGGCAGAGCACTCGGTTTGCATCCGAGAGATCGGGGTTCGATTCCCCGTAGGTCCACATTCTAGAAAACAGCACGTCAAGCGATACAATATTATGCTGACGAGAAACATCTTTCGAGATAAAACCTTCTGGATACTCGGTTTTTTCTATTTATTATTTTTTGTCGGAGACGATATTTTCGGAACTCGTAATTTTTTTGGAATCTTGGAGTTTCTCCCCAAAATAATAACCAGACCTGTCATCTATGCTCTCATTCTCCCTGTACAGTTTTTATGGGCGGCGATCTACTTTCCTCTGATTGCCCCATTATTGTGTCCGAAGAACTCTTCCAGTTTTTTGAGTTCTGAATACTTTATGCGCTCTTGTGACGATTTTACTCTTCCCGGAATTGCAGTGATAATCTTTATCCACATCGTTGAATACCTAACACTATATGTCGCGATCTACCGCTCCATACAATTTATCAAACTTCGGCGGACAGGTCGGCGTGATTGAATATTGAATATATCAGTAGAATAAATATCAGAATATCCCATACAACACTCAACTATCAAAAATCGTATGAAAAATTCATCCCTTGCCATTCTCCTCCTCCGTTGGGGATTTGCGGCGGTATTCGCGTGGTTCGGCGTCTCGCAAATCACCGATCCGGCAGTATGGACCGGGTTGATACCCGCGTGGCTTGTGCGCATCACGGGCATCAGCGCGCAGTCCGTCGTGTTTGCCAACGGCGCCGGAGACCTCGCACTCGCCGCCCTGCTAACTTTGGGTTGGCACACGCCGATCGTCGCGGCGATTGCGTCAGCGCACCTTTTTATCATCGCGGCAGACCTCGGACTCAACGACATCAGCGTCCGCGACATAGGTCTCGCCATCTCACTCGCAGCGCTCGCACTGCTCACCTGGCCTACTGCCGCGGGTAGTGCGACCGAAGCCAAACAGACATAATCCAACGAACCGGTTTTCCCATCTCATAAAATTCGCCCCGGCTAATCTTCCCGCATAGAGAGACGCCGCACAATCACCAAAAACAAAATAGGCGCCAAGAGCCACCAGAGATGCGTGCCGGGATCCGCGAATATGCGGCGTGTCAGACCCGAGAGCATATTCTTTTTTTCGTCCGCGAGAAAAGAGAGGACTAAGTGAATCAACAAGCCCATCTGCAAGAAACTCAGCGCAAGCGTCTGCCACCACGGACCTACAATGCCGAATGCCCTGCCGCGCCGCGCGCCGAGGAATAACGCGAGCAGGATAAAAAGAATCACAAATATGCCGATACTGCCGACCGCCCGGTCGCGCAAACCAATGGATGAAATAATTTTCTCCGCCGGCAATGCCGGGAAAATCGCAAGCGCAAGGTAGGTAAGCATGATCGTGGAGACGACCTTGCGCCTGCCCGCCATAAATGCCCAGAACAGCCCGCCGGCAAAAAGCGTAAAAAGAACACCAATATCCACGGTCGGATGCGAGAGCGCGGCGCCGGCGCTTGCCAGCGACGGCACAAGCGATGCCACAGTGGATGAGCCGAGAAGCGATAATGGCAAGGAAGGAATCATCCCATTGAGTATAGCAGATACAGCCAAAAAAAGTATCCACAACCTAAAATCTCCCCGCTTTGCGGGGAGATTTTAGGTTGTGATAACCAATAACCAGTTACTAATTATTCAATAACCGATTACCAATTACTAGTAATCCTGCGGCATTTGCGGCATGGATTTTTCTTCTTTCTTGGGCAGATCCGTGATCGCAACTTCGGTCGTGAGGAACATCGCCGCGATGGACACGGCGTTTTCCAACGCCGAGCGCGTCACCTTGACCGGATCCACGATCCCCTCTTTCACCATATCCGCGACAATGCGGTCTGCCGAGGCGTCGTAGCCGGCGTTTGACTTTGCATCCGCCATGATCCTTTCTTTTACTTTACTCGTAATCTCGCCGACGCGCTTACCGGCATTGACGGCAATCTGCGCGAGCGGCTCCTCCAGCGCATTGAGCAGGATGGAATACGCCGCCTGATACTCCGGGCTTGCGCGCTCCGAGTCGCCGTCGGCGCGGCGCATCCAGCGGTCGCGGAGCAAAGACGCGGTTTTGAAAAGCGCTGCTCCGCCGCCGGAAACAATGCCCTCGGCAAGCGCGGCTTTGGTCGCCGCCACTGCATCCTCAATTTTGAGCTTGATATATTTCATCTCGGTCTCGGTCGCCGCCCCTACGCGGATCACCG
>CAYIQI010000097.1:0-2634 GCA_964365545.1 uncultured Candidatus Saccharibacteria bacterium | reverse complement strand
GAATTTTGCACGAGGGCGTCAGCCGGGTTTTTCTGGTGGTTGAAGCGGAAATAAATCCGTTCACGTTTGAATATGTGCGGGCGCGTCGCCGGAAGTTTGCGGGTGACGAGGCGATACTGCAACTGCTTGACCATGCCGAATATCGCGGCAAGTTCGGCTATGTGGTTTCCGCCGGAGAAGTGGAGATTGGGGATGAGGGCGCGCACGAGTTTGCGCGCAGGCAAGCCGACATGACCGTCCAGACGCTCATACGGATGCATATCTTTGTGATGCGGGAATTCGGTTTGGGGATAATACGGTTTGTCGCGTGAAGCAGGCACGCCGTACAATAGCACTATGCTCAAGCTCATCCGACTAAAGCTTGCCAAGATAGATTACTCCGGTGACTCCATCGGCGACGATATTCGTATTGAAATTGACTGTCTGAATCGCTCGCTGGATATAAATAAAAAAATAAACAGCGGAACCGAAGTTACGCTTGCCGCTTCGGTAGGGGATTTCTTCACTGATCAGCCGACTTTTTCTCTCCCGCTTTCCGTTAGGGTGATTGAGCGCGATCTTATTTTCAACGATGTCGGCCGTACCGAGGAAACGTTTGTCGTTGATATGCGACACACGGCTGTGCAGCGCTTCACTGCCAGTGTTGATGTGCTGGAGAAGCGGAGCTATATGACCAAGAAAAAAGCGGTTTTTGAGATGAGATTTGAGGCGCGCGTGTCAGACGCCATCCTGTACGTAAAGTATCAGAATGATGGGGATGGCTGGCTGGAGGTTATCCCTGAAAAGAAGGGAGAGAATTTCAGTATACCATACCATATAAAAGTGCGGCTTGAGAAAGAGGAAGTGGGTCGCCAATATTTTACCGTTCTTGAGGGCGGGCATCGCGGCACGAAAGCGTCGGTGAAGTTGGACGATGACGGCTCCTCTTTTTTACAGGCGGAAAATCCGCATACTGCGGCGGTTCATTTTGTTTATTCTCTCTCCACTAGAATACTGAAACTCAAAACGAAGCGCTATACGACCATTCCGTATCAAGACGATCCACAGCCGTGGGAGAAGCGACTTTATGATATAGCGATTCCGGACGCGCCGCATGAGGGTGGCGAGTCATACCTCGATAGGGCGAAACTGGCAAAGGTCTGGTTTAAAGTCAGCCATCGTGATGACAAACGCTATCTTCATCCTGGCGCACGCACGGCTGGTTGTATTACGCTCACTGAAATAAGCCGTTGGGATGACTTATGCAAGATTCTGTTGAGAGCGCGCAAAGGTGACGGTCAGAGCGTTGGCGTTGTTGAGATAACTGATTAAATTTGTATATGCGCGGATACGCCGTACTGACCTTGATGATCGGCCTCGTCGGCATCGCGGCTGCAGTGTACTCTTTTTATCTTCGCGTGTATGCTCCGGGTGAAATTGCAGGTGTCGCAACATTCGGCCGTATCAGGGTTGGTGGCGAAGCGGTCGCGGGACACGGCAGCTTTACTTTTGCGCCCTATTATAAGATTCCACGGGCAAAATTCTATGTCACCGTAGTGAAAAACGGTTTGTGGTGTAGCAACGAGGATTGCTCGCTTGACGGCGCGTTAATTGAGACAATGGGCGGATGGTTGCAGGCCGAGAGAACAGGGGGCGGTTCGGAGACAAGAGAGGAAATTGGCTTGGATTTGCCGGAGAATAAGAATGTGGAAACCATAGTAATCATCGGCGACGGCAATAACAAAATTGCCGGCATCTACCCGAATCGCGGTCTTGACGACGTGCTTCCCATCCTCCGGCTCCATCCTGATCTCGCGGACTTTTCGCGGCTTGCGGGCGTACAAGAATTCGGCGCGCTCAAAGTCGGACAGCAGGCATCGCTTCAGCCGGGTGATTCTTTGGCGCGTTTCGGGGATGAGCCCGCGCGGTACTCCATAAGGGATATTCCCACAGGCAAGAAGTTCTATCTTTTTTCGGTTCAGAAAAGAAAATACGATATGGTCGGCGGGCATGCGCCGTATGACGATGGGCCTCCTCAAGAAAATAAATACATTTGTTTTATATCCGGTTGCCGCTATCCGGAGCCGGACGCGCCGCATGATTTTTTGTTCGCGTATATTGAGGATTTGGGTGGCTGGTTTTTCAGCAACGATATGGATAATGACGAGATGCCGCCTCTTTTCGGCGTGTCTCAAGAAGCGGTACTCAACGGAACATCATCGCTCGTAGTGCTCACTGATGCCGATGGCATCATCCGAGCGCTCCACCCGAGCAAGACATTGGCCGATGCGCTCACGATCCTCAGCCAGCACCCGGATCTTGCGGATCTCCGGGCGCTCTACTCGCCTTCGGAGGAGTAATGCTTTGCGTATATGGGGATAACCTTGTTTGTGAGAGTTTAGCGGCGGGGAATACAATGGCACTAATGGATAAATCTCTGTTACACTATGCATGATCATATCACAAAAGTATCACTCTTTCCGTTTCGGATAGCGCATGCGGGATTGGTCGCCATTATTGTACGCGCGCGTTGCAAGTCAAAACTTCAGGCGACGGACAGCACGGATGAAAATCTGCGTGTTGAGTTAAACGGTCTTCGTTTTCGCGAAATGCCGCCGAAAAATATGTTCAACTATTCAATGTTCCCGCGGCATA
>CAYIQI010000096.1:0-2666 GCA_964365545.1 uncultured Candidatus Saccharibacteria bacterium | reverse complement strand
ATTTGTATGAGATCTTCCGCTTTGTCTATAAACAGCGTGCCTTCCAGATGATCCATCTCGTGCTGGACCACCCGCGCGAAAAACCGCGAGCAGTTGCGGGTGAATTTCCTGCCTGTCTCGTCATGCGCGTCTATGGTGAGTTTCTCCCAGCGCGAGACATCGCCGAATGTGCCGGGCACGGACAAGCACCCCTCTGGGCCGTCGATCGTGCGGCGCGAATGATTTTTTAGCGCCGGATTGATAAAAACATAATAGCGCCACGGCCGCTTTTCGTACGGCTTTTCCGTAATCGTACCGAGATCGGTTTTCTGTCTGCGTTCCCATCCTGCTTTTTCTGCGCGGTCGATCTCTTCGGCTTCTTCCGAGACAATAAATATGCGGAGCGATTCGTTGATTTGCGGCGCCGCAAGGCCGACTCCGTCGGGTGTTGCGGCAAGGGTTGCCTGCATTGCCGCAATAAGGCGCTGGATTTTCTGCCCTACGATATCGTGCATGAGCAGTTCCTTGGCTCTTTTACGGAGAACCTTATACGGTTCTTTTACGATTGCGTACGGTTGCGCCCTGTTTTTTCTTGGCATTTTTAGATTTTTCATTTTTGACGAGATGATTCTTTTTCTTCCGCGCCGCCGGGGTCGGCACAAGGCCTCGTAGAGCCGCAAAGAAATATTTCCCGTGCGCATCCATGGGCAAACCTTCTTTTTCGCGCACGCGGCGCGCCAAGGCGCGCAGGTCCGACTCATAATAGCGCTTCGCGATGCCCAGATACGCGGCAAACTTTTTCTGCTCCCCCATCATGCGCGACAGGTCATCCGCCAGGAGATGCTCGCGCGAATGGAGTTTCTTGTCTGGGGTCAGGCGCATGACTCCAGTGTAGCAGGCGATAGTATATTCTGTAAATCTATACACTTACCATCGGTCGCCGGTAAGTGTATAGATTTATTGTGGAGTTTGAGGTGATTGTAGGGATGGGAGCGTTCAGATCATCTATCGTCCTTCTCGCTTCAGCAGGATGAATAGCGTCCGAAGCATGATGAGAAGGTCCAAAAGAAAAGAACGATTTTTGACATAGTACAGATCATACTGCATTTTTTCCGGCGCGTCTTCCACGGATGCGTCGTTTTCCATATTGATGTGCGCCCAGCCCGTGGCGCCCGGGGTTACCAGCAGGCGCATTTCGTAAAAAGGGATTTGCGTTTTCAGATCGCGCACATACTCCGGGCGCTCGGGACGGGGCCCGACAAATGACATTTCGCCTTTGAGGATATTGATGATTTGCGGGATCTCGTCAAGATAGTTTTTGCGCAACACGGCGCCCACGCGGGTATGCCGCGGGTCTGTAGGGACATGTTTGAGGCCGCTGATCTCGTCGGCGTTTTGTACCATGGAGCGATACTTGATGAGCGTGAATTCGCGGCCGTTGCGGCCGACGCGCCGTTGGCGGAAGAATATCGGTCCTGCGGAATCCATGGCGATGGCAAGCGCGATAAAGGGGAAGGTGAGTAAAGCCGGAATGGCGATGACCAGCATGAGCGCGCAGTCAAGCGCGCGTTTGGCGATCTCGTAGGAAGATTTTTTGATACCGATGAGATTTTCCAAAAACCATGCTTCGCGGATAAGCGAGAGTGGGATTTTACCCGTGAGCATTTCGTGAAATGCGGGGAAGTCAATCACAGAAATACCGATGCGGATGACGCCCAAAAGCGCTTGCACGACTGCGGCGTTATTTTTCATTTCGGGCGAGAGGATGATGATCTGGGTTTTATAGTCGCGGATGGTGCGTTCCAAATGTGCGGCATTGAATATCAAACAGGGGAGGGATGCGATAGCGGCGGAGGGCTCGTCGTGCTGTATAAGCGCCATGGGTTTATAGCCGAGCTGGGGATTGGTAATAAGCCAGAGAGCAAGGGACGCCGTATCCGGCGTGGCGCCGAGAAAAATAATGCGCGTCGCGGGCGCGCGGGGGACGATACTATTGAAAAGCAGACGCCATGTAAAAAAGAGCAATGTCGCAATACTCGCGATAAGGAGGAGGTTTCTGCGCGGTTCAATTGCAAATGGGAAAAAATAAAAGATTACGATTGCGAGAATCGTATTGAGCGCCATGATCTGCATCAGGCGGTAGAGGAAGAGCCTGCTGTTTTTGAGTAGGCGCAATTCATACAGACCAAATGCCGCGACAAACGCCAGCCATAGCGAGAATATGAGCGTGAAAGGAAGTAGGTGCAGATGAAGAAATTGCGTGCGATCTTCGCCGGTATATCGGATCGCGAGCGTTATCCACAGCGCCGCGTAAAGGAGCAGGACATCGCCGGTAAACAGGAGGAGTATTTTTTTACTGATACGGGTACGGATCATAAATCGCGGTAAAATTTTAGCGTGGCGTCCAGCATAGCATGAAATGCGAATTTTGTCTTTACTTTTTCGCGGGCCGCGCTCCCTATTCGTCGACGCAGATCTGGATCCGCCGCAAGCATACGCAATGCGTTGGCGAGTGCGGGAGGATTTTTCGGTGGCACCAATAAGCCGTCTTTGCCGCTGGTGATGAGATCTACGAGGCCGCCCACGCGCGTTGCCACGACTGGCAGAGCGGCGGTCATGGCCTCCATCACTGCATACGGCAGACCTTCTTTGCGCGAAGGCAGGACAATGATGTCAAAACCTGCGAG
>CAYIQI010000095.1:0-2704 GCA_964365545.1 uncultured Candidatus Saccharibacteria bacterium | reverse complement strand
TGGGAGCGCATTGATCGCCTGCACAAAGGCGACGGGGCGTTGCGCGGCGTGTCCACCGGATTCCCTGATTTAGACGGGTACCTTGCCGGACTCCAGAAATCCGATCTCATTGTGCTCGCCGCGCGGCCTTCTTTGGGCAAAACATCGCTTGCGCTCACGATCGCGCGCAATGTTGCGGCAAAAGAGAAAAAAGCCGTCGGCGTTTTCAGCTTGGAGATGTCGCGCGAGCAGGTGACGGACCGGCTTCTTGCGTCCGAAGCCGAGGTGGATCTCTGGCGCCTGCGCACCGGGCATCTGCGCTCGGAACAGGGTGATTTTACGCGCCTGCGCGATGCCATGGAAACTTTGTCGCAGGCGCCGATTTTTATTGATGATTCCGCATCCCCTTCCTCCATTGAATTGCGCGCCAAAGCGCGGCGGCTCCATGCCCAACACGACTTGGGCCTGATCGTAATTGACTATTTGCAGCTCATCCGGGGACACGCCAAGACAGAATCGCGCGTGCAGGAGGTTTCGGAGATTTCCCGCTCTCTTAAGGGCCTTGCCAAAGAGCTCAATGTGCCGGTGCTCGCGCTCTCCCAGCTTTCGCGCGCTGTGGAATCGCGAGGAACAAATGCGCGGCCAAAACTCTCGGATCTTCGTGAGTCGGGCTGTCTTGCCGGAGATACGCTTATCATGCGCGCGGACACCGGCGAGCTTGTTCCGCTCAAACAATTGACCGGCGCCGCCAATATTCCGGTCATGGCCGTGACCGACGATTGGAAGGTAAAAACAGGACGGGTTGCCAAGGTGTTTTCGAGCGGATATAAAAAACTTTTTGAACTAAAAACGAAAACCGGCAGGAAAATCAAAGCATCGGCAAATCATCCGTTCCTCACCGTCACCGGCTGGCGGCGGCTTGACGAGCTCGCTCCGGGCAACACGGTTGGCATCCCCCGGATGCTGACTCCGGACGCGTCCGGAGCGCGACTTTCTGACGACGAGTTGATTTTACTTGCGCATCTTCTCGGGGACGGATGCGTATTGCCTAACCAACCGATTCATTACACCAGCGCGGATACGGAAAATATCCGCGTGGTTGCCGGTACCGCGACGCGGCTTTTTGGCATCACGCCCCGCGTGGTGCCGCAAAAAAACTGGTTCCATGTTTATCTCCCGTCTCCCTATCGCGTCGCGCGAGGAAAGCATCATCCGATTATTGCATGGTTTCGTCGCCTTGGCATCGCGCCAGTGCGATCATATGAGAAGGTGCTCCCGGCCGCGGTTTTTGCGTCCGACATCGCGCAGATCCGACTTTTTCTCCGACACTTGTGGGCAACCGACGGCAATATCTCATGGAAACGCGCGCTGGGCAGAAAACCCGCCGCCGCGATTTATTATGCGACGACCAGCGAGACGCTCGCCCGACAAATCCAGCATCTCCTGCTCCGATTAGGCATTGTCGGCGTTCTGCGGACTGTACCACAGAAAAAAGCGGACAAGACTTATCGGCCGAATCATCAGGTGCATATTCAAAATTGCCTTCAACAACTGCGTTTTTGCGAACTCGTCGGATCGCACGGAACGCGAGGAGAAAACATTGCCCAAATCAAAAACGCGTTGCATGCCATCACACCAAACCCGAACAACGATATCATCCCGAAAGAAGTGTGGCGCCACTGGATTACGCCGGAAAAAATCGCGGCAGGCATGAGTTGGCGGGAGTTCTCCGCGCAGATTGACACCGCGTATTGCGGATCCACGCTTTTCAAAAGCGGGCTGTCTCGCCTGCGCATGCAGCGAGCCGCTCACGCGCTACACAGTCCCCTGCTCGGCGCCTTGGCGTTCTCCGACATCTATTGGGATGAGATCCTTTCCATCACGCCGTTGGGAACCGAAGAAGTTTTTGACGCGGAGGTGCCGGGGATGCATAATTTTATCGCCAATGATTTTATCGTCCATAACAGCATCGAGCAGGATAGCGATGTGGTCATGTTCATTTATCGGGAAACCAGCAACGACCAAAACTCCGGACGAAGCAATATCGCCGAGATTCTCATTGAAAAACATCGCAACGGCCCGACGGGCAAGATAGAGCTTGCGTTCCATCAAGAATCCGCAACCTTCCGCTCGCTCGCCAAAAATTATGAAGAGCCGCTCTAAATTTACAATCAATTTTCAAGGGCTCAATTTTCAAACCGATTTGAAAATTGAAAATTGAAAATTGAAAATCGGCAGTGTACCCCGAACCCATCAAAAAGTTGATCTCCCTATTTGAAAAATTCCCCGGCATCGGGCCGCGACAGGCGGCGCGATTCGCTTTTTTCTTGCTCAAAGAGAAAAATCCTTTTATCGGGGAGTTGTCTGCCGCACTGCAAGAAGCCGAGGAGCGTATCGGCATTTGCGACACCTGCTTTCGCATGATGGAGCGCGACAACGGCGCCGTCCGATTCTGTACCATTTGCGCGGATCCGCGGCGCGAGACACACATAGTTGCCGTCGTGGAAAAAGAATCCGATATGCGCAACCTCGAAAGCACGGGCGCATATCGTGGGCTCTATCATGTGCTTGGCGGCGTTATTTCTCCGCTTGACCCTGACTCGCCCAAAACCATCCGCCTGCGCGAACTGTACGACCGCGTGGAGGCGCGGCTTGCCGCCGCGCAAACCCAGTATGAGGTCATCCTCGCGACCAACCCTACGACCGAGGGTGATACCACGAGCCG
>CAYIQI010000094.1:0-2714 GCA_964365545.1 uncultured Candidatus Saccharibacteria bacterium | reverse complement strand
CGCTTTTTGAGATTCATAAAAAATTCCACCAGATAAAGGAGTTTCTGCGGGATAGAGTTTTTGGCAGGCCAGCAGAGTATGATGCGGCCGCCCGGCACCAGTACGCGCCGGAACTCGCGCAACATCTCGTCAATTTGATCGTGCGTGAAATGCTCCATGACGCCCAGATTCCAGATGCCGTCGAGTGATCCGTCGCGGAACGGAAGATGAAAGCCATCCCCGCATACTTTGACATCCATGATCGGGGGACAGAAGGCCAGCACTGGGAGTACAATATCCAAAGCTATAAGAACCCTATCACCGCCGCGCTTGTCAATGCCCACCGAGGACTCGGCGGTGCCGGAGCCCGCTTCCACGAAAACGCCTACTCCCGGAAAATAATGATTTACAAAATAGCCGACGGTGCGCGCAAAAACCGCTTTGCGGTAAAAACTGAAGAATTTTTGCGACATACGCCCCTGATGCTCTTCGCTCCAGTGCGCAGACCAGTCCACGGACTCCGCCTTTTCTCGATCCGTGGGTTTTCTCATATCCAGAATCCCATCGGTCACCGGATACACAATTCCGCACGCGGCGCATGAAAAACTGTTCGTTCCCTGCTGTTGCAACGCCGCGCGGCACGAGGGACACGCGAGGCGAGGCGCAATTTTTTGTATAATGTCATTCATACGATGAGAGCGTAGCATACGTTTACATTCGCCGCAATCGTACTTGCCCGCAAAAAGACATAATGGTACGATAGCACGGTAATGAAAACGACGCTTGCCATCCTGACGCTCAATGAAGTGGAGTCCGTGCCGCTGGTCTTGCCGAAAATACGGAAAGAGTGGGTTGACGAAATAATCGTGGTCGACGGAGGATCCACGGACGGCACGATTGAGTGGTGCCGTGAACACGGGTTTCGCGTATTGGTACAAAAAAAATCCGGGTACGGCCAGGGCATGCGCGAATGCATGGAGATTGCAAGCGGCGATGTTATCATGGAATTCATGTCTGACGGTAATTGTGATCCGGCGGCCATTCCGGCTCTTGTCGCAAAAGCGAATGAGGGATACGATTTGGTGATTGCGTCCCGCTATTGCGCCGGCGGCGGAAGCCGCGATGATACGCCGGTGACGCGTTTGGGCAACTGGATATTTACCACGCTTATCAATATCCTGTTCGGCGGGTCATACACTGATGCCATGAATGGCTTTCGCGCATACCGCAAAGACAGCTTCTTTACTCTATCCATAGATGAGGATGGCCTTACTTTTCCCACGCAGACATCCGCTCAATTCGCCAAAGCGGGACTGCGCATCGCTGAAATTCCCACCCATGAGCCGCGGCGCATTGGCGGCGTGCGCAAAGCGAAAAACTTCAGGACGGGACTGGCATTACTGCGTATGATCGTAAAAGAAATGTTTCGCCCGCTTCCCACTCATTCATGAATTACAAACGCATTGATGCTTGCCGCCTGTGCCGCGGCGTCGCTCTCGTGGATGTTCTCTCGCTTGGCGAGCAGTTTTTGGCGTCGTCCTTTGTGAAGAGCAATGAGAATAATCCCCTTGCTTCCACGCGTTTCCCCTTGACGCTCTCTCTGTGTGATCGCTCAAAGAATACTACCGGGTGCGGCCTGCTGCAATTACGCGAAACCGTGGACCGCGATTTGCTGTACCGCGAATATTTCTATCGCTCGGCCACCAACCCCATGATGCGCGATGCGCTTAAAGAAATCGCAGGTGAGGTATTGTCGCGAGTCGAGCTGGAAGCGGGGGACGCGGTTTTGGATATCGGGTGCAATGACGGCACCATGCTGACATTTTTCCCCGGCACGCTGGGCCGGTTTGGCATTGACCCGGCAAAAAATATCCCCGCACTGCAGGGCATTGATCAGTCCATCCGCATCCGCACGGATTATTTTTCCCGGGAATCGGCGCACGTCCTGACCGGAGGCATAAAAAAATTTAAAGTAATCACCGCCATTGCCATGTTTTATGATCTTGACGATCCGCATGCGTTTGTCCGCGATGTCAAGGAATTGTTGCATCCGGAAGGCGTCTGGTGCATCCAGCTTTCGTATCTGCGCGACGTGATAAAAAACATGAATTTTTTTGACATCTGCCACGAGCATTTGCTCTATTATTCTCTTGCAACGCTCCGTACGCTGTTGCATCGGCACGATCTTGAGATTATTGACGCCTCCACCAATCCGGTGAATGGCGGGAGCCTGCGCGTTTTCGTCAGCCACAAAAAAAGCGGACGCGCCGTATCACCGAGCGTACAAAAAATTCTTGACGAAGAAGCGGTGCTCGGCCTTGATACGCCCGAGACGTTCCGCGCGTTTGGCGCGCAGATTTTTCATTTGAAAGAAACGATCGTAGGGTATTTGCGTCGGGAAAAAGAACGCGGCAACATGGTGGTGGGTCTGGGCGCGTCCACCAAGGGCAATGTGCTCCTGCAGTATTTCGGTATTGGCCGCGATCTGGTGCCGTATTTGTGCGACCGTAATCCGGAAAAGACGGGTCTGCGGACGCTTGGCACAGACGTTGAAGTTATTTCCGAAGAGCGGATGCGCGAGCTGCAGCCCTCGTGCCTTTTGGTTCTTATATGGTTTTTCCGTGAAGAACTTTTGAAACGCGAGCGGGAGTATCTTGATCGCGGGGGTACTATGCTTTTCCCTATGCCGCATCCCTGCATCGTAACAAAAGAAGGCGAGACGCCTCTGTCGTCCG
>CAYIQI010000093.1:0-2725 GCA_964365545.1 uncultured Candidatus Saccharibacteria bacterium | reverse complement strand
TGAATTTCATACGCCGCGCGATACGGCTGGCCACTGCGCGAGAAATGAAAACTTCTCAAGGGCGCCAATGGCGGGGAAAGCGGTTTTCCAATAAGGGGATTGCCGCCAAGAATGCCCGCCAATTCCTGAAAAACAAAATCTGCCACCTCGCGGGGCAGTTTTTTACATGATCGCTCCGCAGCTGGAGTAAGAAAAACGGCGTGTCCGCGCTTCATGGAAGTCGCTTCATCTTGCCCTCTTTCGCCTGTTTGGCGCTCTCCCGAATCGTGCGTATCGCGTCAGAATCAACCAAAATCTCCAATGTCTCCAATTCCTGTACGGAAAGCCCCCGCAGACCCTGCGCGATTTGCTCCAGCGTCACCGGAATAGATAAATGCCGCACTATGGATTTTGTATTTACTGCCATAACTACAAGATACCAAAAACAACTACTGGGATGCAAGAGTCAAAATACCCCACCTGCCGCTCATGCCCAAGGATCATAATTCCAATTTGCGCTGATGACGCGACGCATCCACCGCCACGGCTTTTGCTTCTTTATAATACGGTTCCGCCCAAAGCGGCATATCTGGTTTACGGCTTGCAAGCAGTTCCTTTATCGTAATGATTTGCATCCGTGGAAACTCCGCCTTGCTAAAACTCACGCCGTATGTTCCTGCCGCAACCGCCTCCTCCCGCATAGGCCGCGTCGGCTCCTCCAAGGTGATGAAAAGTCCGGCGTCGGCTTTTTCCCGCTCCACATCGCCTTTCAATGCGGCGATATCGCTTCTTTGCACGCCGCCACCCTTGACCTGCACCAAAATCTTGCCATGAACCGTCTCGTTATTTTTTATGTCTTTGACAAAATTGATCACGCCGTCCACACCCTTGTCCGCGCCACGCATGTTTTCTTTTGACTTGCTTCGCGAAGGAATCGCGTTGACCAAATCCAACGCCCAGTACTCAAACTCAAACGGGTCTTTTTTGAAAAGCGCTTTTGCACCGGCCATGTCCCGCGGCAGTCCGTCCACGAAAATAGGCATCATCTTGTCCCGGAATTGCTTCTGCAGGCGATGCTTCACGAGATTGATCGCTAGAGCCGTAATGTCAATTCCGATCCAATTTCTCTCCAGCCGCTCGGCAACAGATACGGTAGTGCCGCATCCGCAAAACGGATCCAGCACCCAGTCGCCATCATTGGACGACGCTTTGATAATCCGTTCCAGCAACGCCTCGGGTTTTTGCGTTGGATACCCAAGGCGTTCTGACCTCACTCTATCCACGGGGTAAATATCTACCCACCAGTCCTCCACCTTCTTCCCAAGTTTCTCCATCTCTCTGATCTTTTCTATATCCTCTTTATCACTTTGGAAAACCTGTCCTGTATTATGTAGCCCGCTTTTGTGAGGAATGTGTTGCGCTTGGAATTGATACGAATCTGTTTTGGTGTAGAAGAAAATGACATCATGCTTTTTCGGAAATATATTTTGTGCTCCGCTCGGTGTTGCATAACACCAGACAATCTCATTCCGAAAATTCTTTTTTCCGAAAATCGCATCCATCACGATTTTGAGATAGTGGCTTGCGGTGGGGTCGCAGTGGAGATAGATGCTGCCGGTGTTTTTCAGTACACGATGCAGTTCAATCAGCCGTGCCGTCATCATGGTGAGATAGGCAAGCATATCGTTATGCCCCACAAGTTTTTCCAATGCCAGCATCAGATTTGCAATCTGCTCGTTGGTAGGAGTTGCGGATTTTCGCGAGCCCACGAGCTCCTCAAAAGTATGCTGGGCGTCGGCAGTCCAATGCCAGCTGTCCTCAAACGCCTGCACTTGCGCCGCGCTGTCGGCGAGTCCCTCCTTGAACAGCACATTGTAGTCGCGGTTGGAATTGAACGGCGGGTCAAGGTAGATCAAGTCAAAATATCCGTCCCCGTCGGGGCGGTCGGGAAATTTCTCCCTCAAAATCTCCAGATTATCGCCAAAGTAGAGCGTGCGGTTCTGCATACATCAATAATACCATAAAAATCAAAAGACGGCACCTTGCGCCGCCTTTTGATTTAGTAGTCTTGGCAAATTACATCATTTCTGCAATAGACCATTTTTTGACATCAGACCAGCAAAATACGTCGAGACAGGAATAAGCATTGATCTCACATCAGTTTCTAATCCTGACCAGTCGTGAGATATAAATGCCTTATGAATAAGCACCATAAGATAGAGGGCACCTATAACCAACGGCACAATATAAATAGATGTTTTACCTACATTTGCTAATGCGTCAAAGAGTTTCTGTCTCCTATTGTGTTCTTTTCCCCTCGCATCGCGATCGATCTTTTCTTGCTGCATAATAATATTCTTCCACAAAAACTATCTGCCCTACGACCTTTGGCGCGAACAAAAAAACGCGGGTTTCCCCGCGATGCACCAAAGATATATCCCTAATGATATGGTGGTGTAAATCGAGGGAGTAAGGTTTGGGTCACAAAGTACAAGTTTGAGGCCCCCCGAAAAAATAAAACCCTTATTTTAATGTCGCTATTAGCAGTATAAACAAATGCCGTGTAATGTCAAGGTTATCCACACTTAAAAAATTTCGCATTACGCATTCACTCTTTGCCTGCCTCCGGTTTTGTCTTCAAGTACTTCTATCCGTTCCTCAAGTCCTGCCAAGTCCACACGAAAACCGCGAACATCTTGGCGAGTAGCCCGTATTTCTCCCATGACCATATCAATCCCTTCCCTGA
>CAYIQI010000092.1:0-2827 GCA_964365545.1 uncultured Candidatus Saccharibacteria bacterium | reverse complement strand
CTAGGAAACCGGGCTTTCAATCCGGCAATATGGGTTCGATCCCCATTGGCGGCGTCGGTAAATATGAAAACGCTCGTCTTTGTCACGCAGAATAAAAACAAACTCGCGGATGCGCAAAAACTCCTACCAGAGTTTGTTATAGAGCACATTGATTTTGATGTGCCGGAGATACAATCTTTGGATCCCAAAGAGATTATAGAACAAAAATTGGCGTACGCGTATGAAAAAATCAAGAAGCCGTGTTTTGTAATGGATGCGTCGCTCATGCTGGATTGCCTCAACGGATTCCCCGGGCCGTTCATCAAATGGTGGTTTGACAAGACCGTGGGCGAGCAAAAAACCTGCGCGATTGCCGCATTATTTGGCGAGCGCGGCATGACATGGACGAACTCGTTGGGATATTTTGACCCCCACACCTCTGGAGGTGTGGGGGTTGACGGCCGCGATACGCATTATCTGGAGGAGACGATCCGTGGTATCCTGCCTGATGTGCCGCGGGGGACACAGGGTTTTCACTGGGATACGATTTTCATACCGGAAGGGGAGACACGGACGCTTGCTGAAATGTCGTTTGAGGAAAAACAATCCTATGCGCCCACCAAAAAACTTTTCGACCGGCTGAAAATAATTTTGGCAGGATGATGAATGTGCTTGAAGAATTGAGGAGGAAAGTATAGAAAGAAAGGGAGGGGGCGGTTAGCTCATTTGGTTAGAGCGTCACATTGACATTGTGAAGGTGAGAGGTTCGAATCCTCTACCGCCCACCGTACAAAATATATGGCATCATACATGACGATTGAAGAAGAGTGGCGGGCGTTTTTGACTGGAGAGCACCGGGATCTCACGCGCGGCCGGCGGCTGTTCCGGCTCATCCCGTCGCATCCGCGTTGCAAATGGTGTAGTGCGCCGTTTGGGGCGCCTGGCAAATACATCTCACAGCTGGTGGGCAAGCGGCCCGAGCGCAAAAACCCCAATTTTTGCACCGCGTGTTTTGCGACGCTGCGGCTCGGGGGAGCAGAGATAGAGTTATCATTTTTGTTTGCCGATGTGCGCGGGTCCACGGCGCTCGCCGAGCGCATCGGCCCGACGGCGTTCCGCAATCTTCTCAACAAATTTTATGGAGTCGCGGTAGACGCGCTGTTGGCGCAAGACGCGCTGGTGGATAAATTTGTCGGCGACGAAGTTATCGGGCTTTTTATCCCGGCGCTTTCGGGTGCTGATCATGCGCGTCGCGCAATCGCGGCGGCGGAGCAGATGCTCCGCCGCACTGGACACGGCACCGGCAAAGAACCATGGTTGCCGATAGGCGTAGGCGTGCATACTGGCGTGGCGTTTGTCGGCGCGGTCGGTGATGAGAACGGAGTCCGGGATCTCACCGCGCTCGGAGACCCGGTCAATACCGCGGCGCGTCTTGCGTCGGTGGCAGCCGCGGGAGAGATACTGGTGAGCGATGCGGCGGTAGCGTGTGCGGGTGTTGACATGGGAGCGCGCGAGCATCGTGAGCTCGTGCTCAAAGGTAAGAGCGAGCGCATCGGCGTGCGCGTGCTTATGGCATAAAGCGCGCATAGTGATTATCAACTAATTTTTAATTTATGGACAGCGTATCAGATGTACAAAAAGCGATTGACGCGTTAGAGAAACAAATGGCGCAAGAAGACGCGCACTTGCGAGAACAGCAGCGTCTTTGGGATGCCAACGAAGCGGAAACAAAAAAAGAAGAGCAGTCGGTACAGCGAAAATTGCAGGAGATGAAAGCCAAGAGCAAAACCATTGAAGCGGGCATCGCAAAATTGAAACAGGAGATGCAAGAGCGCCAGCGCAAGTTCAGCGAGATGCAGGCGAAACTGCAGGATCAGCTACACAAAATGAATCAGAAAAAATAACATAAAGAAGGGGCGAAAGCCCTTTTGGTTTGGGCGGTTAGCTCAGTGGTAGAGCGACTCGTTTACACCGAGTAGGCCGGAAGTTCGATCCTTCCACCGCCCAGCCCGCGTCTGAAATAGGAGTATCCCAATGTTATTTTCTCGTTTGTTCGGCGGCTTGCCTTGAAACATATCAATATCGCAGAGATTGTCTCCACCTATACGGAGATCACCTTTGTCATTGATCAGAAAGATCTACAGGAAGCATTCCTCGCGCTCAATGAGTTTTTTGCAAAAGAAAAAACAGGGCATTCGCCGTGGTTGAATTGATGCGCGGAAAATGTTATTTTGGCAACATCATGGAGGCGTGGCAGAGCGGTTGAACGCGCCGCACTCGAAATGCGGTATGCCCTTACGGGCATCGGAGGTTCGAATCCTCCCGCCTCCGAAATGAGCGAAACGAGTGATGAGGTGGAGCGCGCCAATTGCTTGGCGCGCGTGAGGATTCGAAAGGCGCAACTATATTTCTGATTTCATAGCTGCTACGGCATCTTGCAAAATCCTCTCAAGCATCGCCGCCACGGTGGCGGTTACGCCGGAGACAATGATCATTAAAAGACCCACAAAAACACCGCCCGCGATGTCATCGCCCGGCCGAGCTATAAATAGGTAGGCCTCTGCCGCTACGACAAAACCAACAATGGTCTTCGCACAGTATTTTATAGTCCGCAGAGCTTTTACGGCCGCTTGCGAGAATATTTTATTTTGCCCGATATATCCAAGTAACTTAAACGCTTGGTACAATGCCACGAAAAACGCGATGGATGCTGTATACGCATACGCCAGAAACGGATCTTTGAAGTAAATCTCAAAGAGCGTGGCATGCGCATTCCTGCCCTCAATGTGTGGCTCCCAAAGCAAAAAGGCAAGAGCGCCGATGCCCAGAGCCACGATGACTATCTGAA
>CAYIQI010000091.1:0-2919 GCA_964365545.1 uncultured Candidatus Saccharibacteria bacterium | reverse complement strand
AGCACATTCTCTTGGCGCGCCAGGTCGGCGTGCCGGCAGTCGTGGTGTTTTTGAACAAAGTGGACGCGGTGGATGATCCGGAACTTGTCGATCTGGTGGAAGCCGAAGTGCGCGAGCTCCTGAAAAAATACGATTTCCCCGGTGATACGACGCCGATTATCCGCGGCTCTGCGCTCAAGGCGCTCAACGCGACATCGCCGGACGACGAATGGGCGAAAAAGGTTTTTGAGCTGACCGAAGCGCTTGACTCGTTTGTGCCGGATCCGGTGCGCGATGTAGATAAGCCGTTTCTCATGCCGATAGAGGATGTGTTCTCCATTGAAGGCCGCGGGACTGTCGTTACCGGGCGCGTGGAGCGCGGCAGGTTCAAGGTCAACGACGAGGTGGAGATCGTGGGCCTGCGCGACACGCAAAAGACCATTATCACCGGCATTGAGATGTTTAATAAATCTCTTGACGAGGGCATGGCGGGCGACAACGCGGGCATCCTTCTGCGCGGGCTCAAAAAAGAAGATGTGGAGCGGGGACAAGTGATTGTCAAGCCGGGCACGGTCACGCCGCACACCGAATTTGAATCCGAGGTGTATATCCTGACTAAAGAAGAAGGAGGCCGGCATACGCCGTTTTTCTCCGGCTACAAGCCGCAGTTCTATATCCGTACGACCGATGTGACGGGCGAGGTGACCTTGCCTGCGGGCGTGGAGATGACGATGCCCGGGGATACGATTACCTTTACCGTCAAATTGATTGTGCCGGTGGCATTGGAAGAGAAACAGCGCTTTGCGCTCCGCGAAGGCGGCAAAACCGTTGGCGCCGGAGTCGTGACGAAAATTTTGAAATAATGGATATGCAACGCACGGGACTTGAGTTCCGTGCGTTGTCGTAGGCACCTTTCCATATATGGCGATAGCGGTAAAAAAGACAGAAGCAGAAGGGCGCCTGCGCCTGCGCATACGCGTTCGCGCGTATGACGCAAAAATCATCGATAGCTCGGTGCGCGCGATCATGGATACTGCCGCCCGATCCGGCGCGGAAATCGTGGGGCCGGTGCCGCTCCCGACCGAGATTCACAAATACACCGTGAACCGCTCCAGCTTCGTGCACAAAAACGCGCGGGAGCAGTATGAGATGCGCGTGCACAAACGCCTGATTGATATCCTTGATCCGACGCCCAAGATAATCGATTCGCTGACCAATTTAAGCTTGCCCGCCGGCGTGGATATCGAGATCAAGACATTTCAGTAAAAGATATTTTACTATGGGGGAAAAACAGCGTCAGCGTACTGCGAAGGAACGGTTGGTAACCGAAGGATATTTAGACATCCGTCTTGACGATCTTAAAAAAGAGATTAGAGAGGAGGTGCGCGGTGAAACGGTAAAGATTTTGCACGCTGTTGATGCGGTGATGACGAAATTTGACAGAACCGAAAAAGAAGAAGCGGCGCATACGGGGCTTCATCATGGGATTACGGATAGCATACACAAGCATGATCGGAGAATTGGGCGTCTGGAATCAGCGATCAAGATTTGAAAATAATTTGATTTTGTCCAGAGAGATCGCTATGCGTCCGTTTGTGCGGCGTCGCAAGACGCCTTTTATATTTCCGAAATCATGAAATTTCTACTGGGAGAAAAAATAGGCATGAGCCAGCTGTTTGACGCCGAGGGCCGGGTGACGCCGGTGACCATGGTGCGCGCGCCTTTCAATACGGTGCTTCTGGTGCGCACGCCCGAGCGCGACGGGTACGCGGCGATCCAGGTAGGGATGGGTGAGCGCAAGGCAAAGCGGATCAACAAAGCCCAGAAAACGCACTTTGACGATTTCGGCAGTTTCCGGTATGTGCGGGAGTTTCGACTGAAGAATGGTACGGATGGCGTGCTCGCCCGGGGCGAGCGGATCAACGCCGCGGTGTTTGCCGAGGGTGATATGGTCAAGGTGAGCGGGATTTCTAAGGCAAAAGGATTTCAGGGCGTGGTAAAGCGGCATGGATTTCACGGGGCGCCCGCGACCCACGGCACCAAGCACGCGCATCGGGAGCCGGGATCCATTGGAGGCGGCGGTGGCAGAGCCGGAGGCCGCGTGGCAAGGGGCATGAAGATGGGAGGGCGCATGGGCGCTGACCGCGTAACCGTGAAGAATCTGAAAATCATAAAAGTGGATGCCGCGGAGAACTTGATCGCGGTGTCGGGTGCTGTGCCAGGGCGCAGAGGAACGCTGCTTGAAATACGCGGATAAGAATGTTTGAAGTGGAACTTCAAACACTTCACAAGTCCGATCTACGCAAAAAGCCCCGATACGATCAGGACTTTTTGCGTGGATCCGGCGGGACTTGCACCCGCTACGCCGCTTGTCGAAGGCAGTGTTTTACTACATAAACTACGGACCCGGATCCACGATTAAAATTATACCATAAACAAAAAATCCCGCCAAAATGGCAGAACTTTTTGCGACAAGCAGCTTGATCCGTAGTTTACGAATCACTACCTTTGTAAGATAGTATAATCTGGGAATGTTTCATTGTCAACCGCAGTTATCCCCAAAAAGAAAAGCGGCCCGAGCGCAAGGTGCGCGGGAGCCGCGGATGTGAGGATGATATTTTTTGCTTAGGGATACTCAGGGAAATCAGGGGAAAATAAAAGGATGCCGATCGCTATCCCTATCAAAAAAATCAATAGTCCACCCCAATCTCCAATATATCCTCCCGCAAGTCCTAGACCCAGGAAGAGCGGAATATGAACGGGGGGTTTCCGAAGAAAATCTCTTATATTTTTTCTCACCTTCAACCTCCTTTCCGTGTGTGGGAAATGGATAGAATACGATACTATCATTAAAGATTATGCAAGTCAAGGTGTACAATTCAGCAGGAGAAGAAACCGGCACTATGGAATTGCCGGACGGGATTTTCGGCGTGAAGTGGA
>CAYIQI010000090.1:0-2962 GCA_964365545.1 uncultured Candidatus Saccharibacteria bacterium | reverse complement strand
ATCGCGCATACGCCGTGTGCCGAAAGGTGGGCCCGGGCAGGTCAAAAGCCGCCGCAACATAATCGGGTTTCAGCTCCTGAATAATCCGCAAGAGCATGGTCGTAAATCCATACGCCGCCTGTATCGGCTCGCCCGCAGGAGTCGTCAGGGGCGGCAGGGCATGATACGCCCGATGGATAATCGCATGCGAATCAATGAGGATGAATTTTTTCATCGTCGCAAGAAACAGTGACTGGAGATCAAATAAAAAACCGCTTTTTTACCGCGGTCATATCAACTCTCTAAATTCAACATCCGTCAATCCCGCATCACGGATGATTCCTCGCAAGGTGTAGGGGTTGAGTCGCGTATGACGAGGAATGGTAACCTTTCTCGCGCCGTTCGTCATGCCGGTGTGCTTACTTCCAAATCCTTTCACCACCCAAAAGCCGACTTTTGTAAAAGCTCTCAACGCACGGCTATGGGACACATCCGTAAACAGCATACCCTCTATAATTATGTAAGTGCTACTTCTACTTCCCGAACTTTTGCATTTTTTATAATTACCGCATCCATTTCAAGATAAGTCCTAATCGCATCCTTGATGTTAGTCAACGCTTCTTGTTCGGTGTCACCCTGACTGTGGCATCCGGGAAGTGCTGGCGCATGCACATCATATCCGTATTGAGTTTTGCGTAAAATAGTAAGGTATTTCATAAAGATTAAGATTTATCTTCTCTGCAAAGCGAGATCGCGTCTTTGATATTCCTCATTGCCTCTTCATAGGTATCCCCTTGGCTGTAGCACCCCTGCAGTTCAGGACAACGCACAAAATAGCCGTGTTCATCCTGCTCTACGATAATGGAAAAACGATAAGTGTTCATAAAACTATGATACCACGGCGTGGTAAAAAAATGAAGCACGATTTTTGCACAAGGGCGGCGTCCATATTTTCAGCGCTCAATAACGCTATTATCGCACGAGTCGGGCAAAATAAAAACCGCGGTCGGGGCATGCCCCGACCGCGGTTTAGATACGAGATTGCGATTCGCCATCCGATCCCATTTAGGAAAACGCGGGGCTCATTGCTCATTGAGCCGTGGAGTTACGATACGCCCAGCAGGGTGTTGAGGCGGAGTTGAGCGTGGACGATGGCGTGTCGGGCTCTCATCTCTTTGCGTCGACAAAGTACGCAGACGGGTCCTTTTTCTGTTCGCATGCCGACCCGTCTGAATTTTTGACACCTAACACACACTCTATTGGCGGTGGCGAGGCCGTGGCCGTAGTAACGAGAATGTTCATAACAACTTGTACAAACTGGTTTTCTGTCTTCGGTGCGTACTTTTACCGATCGCATCTTCCCACATACAGAACATTTTTCATGTTTAGAAGTATCCTTTCTAAAACAACCCTCGCACAGAAGCTTCTTGGACATACGGTTGCGTTTGACATTCCTTTCTTGCAAACAACCTTGACACACTCCGCGCATCGTTATCTCCCTAAGAAAGAACTGATAGTTATTAGTTATTGTGCCCTATGAGACCCGATCTCATAGGGCCATCTCCCAAACAACTTCTACTTATCTCAATATCATAGACATCGCAATTACGCAACAAAAATTTTAAATCGTGGTTAGTGCTCGGAAATAACGATCCCGCGCTGACGCGATTTCCCGCCGTGGGAAAATTTTATCCATAATGCGGCGCGGGGGAGGATCTTTTTGACGCGGTCAGCCCATTCTATGAGGATGATCGCGTCTTTGTCTTTGAGCAGTTCCTTGAAGCCGAGATGGAGAAGGTCTTTGGGTGATGTAATACGATAACAATCAATATGAACGAGATGACGAAATCCTTGTCCTGTGTTTTTTATCCTTTTACTTTTATTTTTTATCCTCGGACGAAGTCCGTATATTTTCATCAGCACAAATGTCGGGCTCAACACATTTTCTTTGATGCCGAGTGCCTGCGCAAACCCTTGCGTAAAAGTCGTCTTGCCGGTACCCAAATCGCCCGTGAGCGCGATAACACGCGCCCCGTCCCAAACCGATCGGGGCGCGCGAGTCACCTCTTCCGCAAGTAAAGAGGCGATTTTCTGTGTTTGTTTGGCGCTGGTCGTCGTCATCTCTCTCATAACGCCACTCTATCTTATTTTCCTAAAAATGAAAAAGCCGCGGGTTCCGATAGAAACCCGCGGGTTGACTGATCGCAATTTATTTACCTCTCCTCCCTCCTCTGGAACCTTTACCAAAACCATGATGATGGTGGTGCGCCGGAGGCGTGTACGCGGGCCGCGACGGCCAGTGGCTATTGATGCCATAACCGCCCCATGTGCCATAGAGCCCGGTCCATTGCTCATACTCATAGCAAGTCGGCGGCGCGCACATACCCGCCTGCCGGAGAAGAATCATACTCTCGCCTCCTCCCACAATGCGCGGCGCGCCGCCCCCGCAAAGATCCTGTATGGCCGCACTGATCGCAACGCGCAACGCAGTATCGTAGCCCGCATAAAGCTGTGTGGGACGCCACGAATTATAGTAGCCGTAGTAATAATTATACCAACTGCCATAATGCGCGCCGCCGCTTCCGTTTTTGACAAAAACATATTCGCGGCGTTGCGGACTCACATGGGTGTTTCGCGAAACCATTATACTCACCCGCACCGCGGACACCCAATGATGCCACGAAGTTTGCGCTGATACCTTGACGCGATAATCATGCGCCGAATCCCTCTGCCATCCCCACTGGTCCGTCGCGTCGGTCTGCGTGATCCCGCACGCGGTTTTCAGCGCCTGGAAAACCTCGCCGCGCATATTATCCAGCCCCCAGTCCAGCAACACTTGTGCTGAACCATTGAATTGCGCGGCGCGCGCGGCCGGAACCACTGATATAACCTCCGGCTTTACGAATGTTGTCCCGACATACGGCCGCGCAAAATCACACAACACACATCCGTCGCCCATCGGCCCGTGCCACGCGCAACCCGA
>CAYIQI010000089.1:0-2968 GCA_964365545.1 uncultured Candidatus Saccharibacteria bacterium | reverse complement strand
ACACCCGCGAGACCCATTACTGGTTTGCCATGAGGGAATTCCGCCGCATGAAAAATACTGCGGTACTTATCAACATTGCGCGAGGCGCCATAATCAATGAAAAAGATCTCATCGTGGCACTCCGTAAAAAGTTGATCGCCGGCGCCGGGCTTGATGTGACGGAAGAAGAGCCGCTTCTGCCGACAAGTCCGCTGTGGGCGATGGAGAACGCCATCATCACGCCGCATCATTCCGGCCTCTCGGAAAAATATATGGATCGCGCGATGGAACGATTCTGCCTCAATCTCAAAGCGTTTTTGAAAGGAGAACGCTTGCCGAACCTCGTGGACAAAAAGCGCGGATACTGACGCACATCCTTACATCCCTTATTCGCACGAATAAGGGATGTAAGACGGCGTAGGGCTCGCATTTTTTTCGTATTGTGATAATATCACTGGCAGTAACAGCTCTTTATTTTGCGCGGGGAGGTCAGAAAAGATGCGACAAGGATATGTCTCTGGTGTCAACGAGTATCTCATCAAGTCGTGCGCTGGTACGTCGGTGGGGAGGGCGTATCTGGACCGGGGCGGGCTTCTGAATGATCGGAAGTTTGTGGTGACGGATGAGGATAATGTTTTTTTGAGCCAGCGGGATTTGCCGCGCATGGCCATGATCCGTCCCCGTTTGTCCGTAGTACCAGGACTGCCGTTGTATGAGGAGGGCGAGCTTTTGGTGTCTGCACCGGATATGCCGGAGTTGCGGATATGGTTTTCGCCCAAGGACGAATTTGGCGCGGAGGAGGATGTGCAGATTCAAAACGATTGGTGTCTGGCGATTGAGCAGAGCGGAAAAGCGGGAGAATGGTTCAGCCGCTTTTTGGAAACGCCGTGCAAGCTTTTCCGTGTCGTACAGGACGGCAGGGTACACCGCTACAGCGCAACCGGAGAAGCACTATCGGTGTATGGTCAGGACGGCTATCCGGTTTTGATTATCGGCCAGGCGTCGCTGGATGACCTGAATAGCCGGATGATAAAGTCGCTTCCGATGCACAGATTTCGGCCGAATATCGTAGTATCCGGCGTGCCGTCGTATGCGGAAGATACATGGAAGCGTATCCGCATCGGCAGAGTTGAGATACGATTGGTAAAACCCTGTCAGCGTTGCCCGATTCCGACGACAAACCAAGATACCGGGGAACGTGGCGAGAACCCGTGGGACGAAGAACCGCTACGCACGCTCTTGACTTATCGTCAGGTTTCTGGAGGCGGTGTGATCTTCGGCGTGAATGGCATCAATGATAATTCTGATTGGATCAACCTCGGGGATACGGTTGAAATCCTCGAATAGTTCCGTGATCACGCCTTGACATTGAGTGTGGGGCCGGTGACATAGGTCATCTGCCCCTTTAAATTTCGGAATTTCGCGGATTGCGCATCCGGGGAAAACCTTTCTTGCATACTCCGCGTTGTCTTGGTAGAGTAGGATTACAATTCAATATATCAAGAGTGCGGAGAGGGAACTGGCCCGATGATCCGCCGGCAAATCTTGCTCAAATGAAAAAAGAGCAAGGGAGTGCTAATTCCAGCCCACAAAGCATGAGTGGGAAAGATAGGTGTATCCTTCTTCCCCTCCTGCGAGGGATTTTTTAATTTCATTTAACAATAGTATCGAGGTTCAACCTCGATACTATGCACTAACACTATTTATATGAGAAATAATCAGACCTATACGGTGGAGAGCGTGACGAGCGGACATCCGGACAAGATATGCGATCAAGTGTCGGATTCTATTTTAGATGCGTATTTGGCGCAAGACCCGATGTCGCGGGTTGCCGTGGAGACATTTGGCTCTCACGGGCTTTTTGTCGCCGGAGGGGAGGTGACAAGCAGGGGTAGCGTGGATGCGGCAAAAATCGCGCGCAATTTTTACCGTGACTTGGGGTATAAAGATGACTTGCAAATCATGACCAACATCGTTCAGCAATCTCCGGATATTGCCCAGGGCGTGGACACCGGCGGCGCCGGAGACCAGGGGATTATGTATGGATACGCGACTGTTGAGACGCCCGAATACATGCCGGCTGCCGTGGCGCTCGCGCACAAGCTCGTGCAGGGGCTGGAGCATTTGCGCAAGACCGATCCGGAGTGCTCATGGCTTGGGCCGGACGGCAAATCGCAGATCACGATGGAGGATGGAAAAATCCGTACGGTGCTGATTTCCTGCCAGCACGCGGCGAGCATAGAACAGCCGGAGATTAAAGAAATTCTCACGCGCAAATTGATTGCGCCCGTGGTAGGTGATTTGACGGGGATTGAAGTGTTGGTCAATCCGACCGGCAAGTTTGTGGTTGGCGGATTTGCCGCGGACACCGGTCTTACCGGCAGGAAAATAATCGTGGATACCTATGGCGGATTAGTCCAGCACGGCGGGGGATGTTTTAGCGGTAAGGATCCGACCAAGGTGGATCGCTCTGCTTCGTACATGGCGCGGTTTGCCGCCAAAAATGTCGTGGCAGCCGGGCTTGCAAAAGAATGCACGGTGGCGGTTGCCTACGCCATTGGTCGGGCCGAGCCGCTCATGATCGCAGCCGAAGCCGAGGATGGTCGCGATCTTTCCGCGCTTGTGAAAGAGAAATTCGACTTCCGTCCCAAGGCGATTATCGAGCGGCTCAATCTGCGCCGGCCGATTTATGCCGCGACCGCGGCGTATGGCCACTTCGGCCGTCCGGGATTCTCGTGGGAGGAGATCATAGCGCTGTGATGTCTATCGGGGACATGACTGTGGATAAAGATACTTGTTCTTCTTAGCAGTGTGGCGTACTCTTAATAGAGGGTTGATGAATAATTATATTTATTGATTATTATGAAAAAATATATCTCGATTGTCATGAGTTTGATGGCGATGGTAGCACCCTTTGCGGCGGGTGCGGTCTCACATGAGATTTTACAGCAGAAGAAGTCCGAAGCGCGCCCCGCGATGCGCGACCAGA